>JAKAGJ010000125.1 GCA_021815655.1 Deltaproteobacteria bacterium
AGCTCCTTCAGGCCGCCCTCGTGGGCAGGGGGCGCGGGCGGTCAGGGCGGGGATGCAATTTCCTCACGCTCTGGACCAGCGGTGCTCATGGTCCCAGGATTGGCCAGCGCCAAGGGCCGCCACGGCCGGGACCGCGCGGGCGCGGGGCATGGCGGGTCCGGCGGCCCCAGCCCGTTGCCCGCGCGTTGGCGCCGGGGAGGGTGGGAGGGGGCGAGGTGTTTAACAACCGCTTGGCGTCACCTCGGCCCTCCCACCCGGAATGGGCCTGCCCAAACCATGCCCGGTTCGGGATTGTCTCAGGCCTGGGGTTGCTGGCGCAACCTGAAGCGCTGTATCTTGCCGGTGGCGGTCTTGGGCAGTTCCTCCACGAAGGTGATCCACCGGGGGTATTTGTAGGGAGCCAGGCCGCCCTTGCACAGGCGCAGCAGCTCCTGGCGCAGGCCGTCGCAGGCCTCGGCGGCGTTCTTGAGCACCACGTAGGCCGCGGGCTTGACCAGGCCGTTCTCGTCGCTCTGGCCCACCACCGCCGCTTCCAATACCTGGGGGTGCTCGATGACCTTGGCCTCTATCTCAAAGGGCGAACACCAGATGCCGCCCACCTTGAGCATGTCGTCGTTGCGCCCGCAGTAATAGAAGAACCCCTCGGCGTCGCGATAGTAGGTGTCGCCGGTGTCCAGCCAGCCCTCGGGCAGCATGGTGCTGGCGGTCTTGGCGGGGTTGTTCCAATAATACTTGGCCGTGGAATCGCCGCGCACCCACAGGCGTCCGGCCGAGCCGTCCTCCACGTCCTGGCCCTGGTTGTCCACCACGCGGGCCTGGTAGCCCTCCACCATGCGTCCGCTGGAGCCGGGCAGGGCCTGTCCCTGGCGGTTGCAGATGAAGATGTGCAGCACCTCCGTGGAGCCGATGCCGTCCAGGATTTCCAGGCCGGTATTCTCCACCCAGCGCCGCAGGATGTCGGCGGGCAGGGCCTCCCCGGCCGAAACGCAGGCGCGCACGGAAGACAGGTCGCGCTTGCCGTTTTCCAGGGCCGCCAACTGGGCGGCGTAGAGGGTGGGCACCCCGAAATAGAGGCTGGGGCGGAATTTCTCGATGACCCCGAAGGTGGAGTCCGGGGTGGGGCGCTGGGCGGAGAGCACCGCCGTGGCGCCGGCCCACAGGGGGAAGTACATGCCGTTGCCCAGGCCGTAGGCAAAGAACAACTTGGCCGCCGAAAAGAACACATCCTCGGGACCCACGTTCAGGAGGCCCTGGGCGAAGAATTGGCTGGTGACCACCATGTCGCGGTGGCAGTGCACGGTGCCCTTGGGTGTGCCGGTGGAGCCGGAGGAATAGAGCCAGAAGCACTCCTCGGTGGGGCTGGTGGGGCACAGGTCCAACTGGTCGCTGGCCTGGGCCATGAGCGAAGCCAGGGTGATCCCCTGGCCTTCGGTGCGCAGGGCGTGGGGGGGAGCGGGCGAGGCCTGGGCCAGGGCGGTTTCCACCTCTCCGGCAAACTCGGGTGAGTAGACCACCGCCCCGCAGCCCGAGTCCTCCAGCATGAACTTGTAGTCCTTGGCCCGCAGGATGGTATTGATGGGCACGGGCACGATGCCGGCCTTGACGGCGCCCCAGAAGACATAAAAGAATTCGGGCGCGTCCTTTATCATCATCAGCACTCGGTCGCCGCGCCCCAGGCCCAACTCCCGCAAGGCCTGGCCACAGCGGTTAACGCCCTGGGCCAGTTGGGCATAGGTGACGCTGCCTCCACCATCGCTCAAGATGGCCACCTTGTCGCCGCGCCCCTGGGGCACATGGCGGTCTATGAAATAACTGGCCACGTTGAAGCAAGGTGCAAACAACAAACGGCTGGAACTCCCCGAGCCTTCCACGCGAAAAGTATGATCGTCCATGCCCATCTCCACTCCGGCGCCGATGTCCGGTGGCCACCTCAACTCGCAGGCCGTCTCCGCGGGCCCCAACGACTGGAGAAAGAGCAAGGGGCGTGCCATGGACGAACTACGCGCAGTCTCGGGGGTTAGATGCTCATATTGCTGTATTTTGTCGCGCGGCCCTCGGCAGGGTCCGGGGAAGTGGTACCCTATTGTAAAGCTATTTTGCAGCTACCAGGGCGTGGCTTTCCAGTTTTTTTCCAACCGCGGCCTAGGCGCCCTTGGCCGGCAGGCCATAGCGGGACATGCGTTTGCGCAGGGTGGGGCGCGAGATATCCAGGGCGCGGGCGGTGGCCGAGAGGTTCCAGCCCGTGGCGGTCAGGGCGCCCAGGATGCGCTCCCTTTCCATCTCGCCCAGCGGGGGGAGGGGCTTGGAGGCAGGGCGGTGGGGATGGCTGGACAGGGCGGCCTGCACGGTTTCGGTGAGCAGCACCGCCCCGCGCGAGTCCAGCACGGCCTTGGTCAGCACGTTCTTCAGCTCCCGCACGTTGCCTGGCCAGGCGTGGGCCGTGAGGGCGGCCACCGCGCCCTTTTCCACCCTGGTCACCCGGGTGCCCAACTCCCGGTTGAGGCGCGAGACGAAATACTCCACCATCTCCGGGATGTCCTCCATGCGCTCGCGCAGGGGGGGCACCAGGATGCTGATGACCTTGAGCCGGTAGAGCAGGTCCTGGCGAAAGCGCCCGCGCCGCACCAGCTCGCTCAGATCGTGGTTGGTGGCGGCGATGATGCGCGCGGCCGAGCGCAGCACCTGGGTGCCGCCCACGCGGCTGAACTCGCGGTACTCCAAAAATCGCAAGAGCTTGGCCTGGAGGGTCTGGGGCAGGTCGCCGATTTCGTCGAAGAAGATGGTGCCTTCCCCGGCCAGCTCCAGGCGCCCCGTCTTGGCCTCGATGGCGCCGGTGAAGGCCCCGCGCTCGTGACCGAACAGCTCCGACTCCAGGAGATTTTCCACCAGGGTGGTGCAGTCCACGGTGACGAAGGGCTGCTCCCCCAGCAGGGAGGACTGGTGGATGACCTGGGCCATCAGTTCCTTGCCGGTGCCGGTTTCACCCTCGATGAGCACCGTGGCCCGGTTGCGGGCCAGAAGGCCCACGGTCTTGAAGATGGAGCGCATCACCGGCGTGCGCCCCACCAGGCGCTGGGAGGCCGGGAAATCCTGCACCGGGCTGGACAGGGCCGGGGAGCGGTGCAGGGCCTCGTTCATGCGCATGGCCCGGGAGACGGCCTGCTCCAGCTCGTCCACGTCCAGGGGCTTGTTGAGAAAGTCGTAGGCCCCCTGGCGCATGGCCGCGATGGTGGATTCCATGTCGTGGAAGGCGGTGATGATGATTACGTTGGCCTCGGGGTCCTTGGCGATGATCTTCTTGAGCACCTCCAGGCCCGACATGTCCGGCAGGCGCACGTCCAGCACCACCACCTGGGGATGATGGCGGGTCCACAGGGCCAGGCCCTCGGCGCCGCTGCCGGCCGTGCGCACCGCGTAGCCCTTCTCGCGCAGGAACATGTCCAGGGACTCGCGGATGGAGGCCTCGTCGTCCACCACCAGTATGCTTCTCAGGGTGGACATGGCAGCCTCAGGGCGAAGGAGGCCCCCTGGCCGGGGCGGTTGCGCACCACCACGCTGCCCCCGTGGGCCTCGATGATGCGTTTCACGTTCACCAGCCCCAGGCCGGTGCCCAGGCTCTTGCGGGTGAAGAAGGGCTTGAAAAGCCGCGGCAGATCCTCGGCCGCGATGCCCGGGCCGTTGTCGCTGACGCCGATTTCCAGGAAGCCCTGTCCCTGGGCTCGGCCCCGGCGGGTCCAGACCGTGATGCGCCCCCCGGGCCGCGCGGCCTCCATGGCGTTGAGCAAGAGGTTCTGCAGGGCCTGTTGCAGGCCGCCGGCGTCCCCCATGGCCAGGGGCAGGCCGCGGGCGTGCCGCTGGCAGACCTGGATGCCGTTTTCGTTGATGCGCGGCTCCAACAGCTCCAGGCAGCCCCGGGCCAGGCCGGCCAGGTCCACCGGCGCCGGCTCCATGCTTAAGGGGCGCACGGTGTCCAGGAGCTGGCGCATGATAAGCTCCAGGCGCATCACCTCTTGGGCCGTGATATCCAGCCGCCGCCGGTCGAAGCCATCCAGCTCCAGCTTGCGGCTCAATATCTGCATGTTCATCTTGATGGCCGAGAGGGGATTGCGTATCTCGTGGCTCAGCGAGGCGGTGATCTGCCCCAGGTAGGCCAGGCGCTCATGCTCCCGCACCTTGGCCTCCATGACCAGGCGCTCGCTGACGTCCCGGCAGATGCCGATGGTCACCCGGCCTTGGCCCAGGTCCACCAGGCGGGCCTTCATCTCGGTGGCGGCCCGCTCGGGCGGGCAGCCCAGGCGATTGTATTCCAGGCAGCGGGGGGATTCCTGGCCGGCCTGGGCGTTGCGATAGGCCTGGCGCACCAGGGGGCGGGAGTCGGGGGCCACGTAACGCAGGAAGGACTGGCCGGCCGCTTGTTCCCAGCTCACGCCGTGCATGCGGCAGAAGGCGGGGTTGGCGAAGCGGATACGGCCTCGCTGGATGACGAAGAACCCGTCGCTGATCTCCTCCACCAGGGCCTTGTAGCGCCGGCGCTCGTCGGCCAGCTCGGCGGTGCGCTCCATAACCTGCCGCTCCAGCTCGCGGGCGTGATTGTTCACCAACAGGTCGTGCATGCGCTGGAAGTGGTCGGAGAAGCCGTTGATGGTGTAGCTCAGGCAGGCGTCCAAAGGCAGCACCGCCTGGGGCAGCAGGTGGCGGTTGGCGGGCTGCAGCAGACGCCCCAGGACGATGGTGCGGAACAGCTCGAAGGCCTTTTGCACGTCGGAGAGCGCGAAGCCCGTTTTCAAGCGCTTGCGGGTGATGTAATCGATGAACTGCTCTATGCGGTGCATGCGCCCGGTGGTCAGGGCCTCGCGGTAGGCGTGGAAGGCGCCGCGCACCGTGTAGCGCAGCTCCGAGGGCGGACGCTGGGCATAGCGGGGCGACAGCTGGGCCAGGCGCTCCGCCCACTCCCGCATGATGTCCTTTTTGTTGGCCTGGAGCCAGCGCAGGAACTCGGGGTTGGGCGCCACTTGGCCAGACTCCCCGGAGGGCGCCAAGGACCTGGGTGCGCGGGGGGCCATCAGTAGCATCCTGCCATACCTGCCTGGGGAACACACCGTGTGTCACTACCATAACAGAAAGCGCCGCCGCAAGGGGCCTGCCGGCCCCAGTGCCCGGTCAGGGTTTGGTGCAAGCCGGGCTGGCTTCCATATCCTTATAAATAATATAATTTAAACATAAGCGATCAACCCGGGAACAGGCCGCCGTCCGGGGCCTGCCCACAGGCTCCCTTCTCGCCAATGGAGTCCGCCGCCATGGGCCAGCCCTCCCCCACCCTCAAGCTGGGTCCCCGCCGGATACTGGCGACGTTCTGCGTGGTCCTGGGCGCGATGATGCTTCTCCTGGGCCTGGCCTTCCCCTGGGTGGCCGGCTCGGCGTGGCTGGCCATCTTTCTGATCAGTCTGCCTTGTGTGCTGTCGGGGGCCCTGGCCCTTGTAACTGGCTGGGGCCTGGCCCAGGCCCGCCTGGCCCTGGGCGAGCAGGGCCTGGACCTGCGCTTGCCCTCCTGGCGGGGTTTCCTCTGTCCTCCCAGCCGGACCTGGCACTTGGCCTGGGATCAGATACAGGCCCTGGAGCGCCACACGGTGCTGTTCAGGACCTTCATCATGATAGGACCGGTGCCGGCCTTGTCCGGCATGGCGGTGGTGTTCTATGTCCTGCAAACCGAGCAGGGACGCCTGGTCCTGCCTGACAAAACGCTGCCGCGCCTGGCCGAGGCCATGGCCCTGCTGGCCGCCAGGCTCGGGCTCTCCATCCACGAGGCCGGCTCCCGGAATGGCAGCCTGTTGCAGGCCTTGCTGAGAGGAAAATTGCCGGTTGGGTAACCCCGCGGCCCAGCCCTGACTTTATCCGCCACCGCGCCCGCCGTCTCCGGCGGGGCTGGAGGGGATCATGGCCCTGCGAGCTTGGGGTGGGATCGGCGTGCTGCTCTTGCTGGCATCTTCCGCCTGGGCGGGCATCAGCCTGGAGGAGATGGAACAGCAGCAGAAGAAGATCATGCAACAGGAGATCAAGAAGGATGAGGCCCGGCAGGAGAAAATGGCCCAGGCCTCCGACGCCTTGAGGAACAAGGACTTTGAGCGGGCCATCAAGCTGACCACCGACATCCTCTTTACCCAGCAACTGGGAGAGACGGCCAGGGCCGAGGTGCTGGTGATGCGGGGCCTGGCCCACTTCCACAAGGGGGATATGGCCAAGTCCAAGGCGGATATGAACGAGGCCATATATCGCAACAAGCGGGAGGCCCGGGCCTACCTGATAAGAAGCGCCATCCATGAGAAGGAAAACCGCGGGGAGCAGGCCGTGGCCGACATGGAGGCCTATGTGAGCCTGAGGCCCCAGGACCAGGAGGGGCAGGCCCGGCTGCAAAAGCTCAAGGGGCAGCCTCTGGCGCCCTCGCCGCCGTCTGCCCCAGCCAAGACCCCAGCGCCTGGCCCGCCGCCCAG
>JAKAGJ010000126.1 GCA_021815655.1 Deltaproteobacteria bacterium
AGGCAGGGCGAATTCCTCCAGAAAGCCTGTCAGGGCTTGGAGGCTGTAGAGAGGCTGGCCCTGGAGGTCGTTGTAGTTGCCCGACAAGGCGCAGCCAGGTTGATCCCGTCCCTCGCCCCAATCCAGGCCCAGGATGGCCTCCACCTGGGCGCCGTCGCGCACCTGGGTCAGGGGCAGCATCAGTTCCACGCCAAAGCCGGCGGCCAACTCCTGATAGGCCTTCAGACAGGCCACCACTTGGTTGACCTTGACGCGGCCGTCGTGGCTCAGGCGTTCCCCGGCGATGATGGGCGCGTCCCCCAGGGCGCGAGCCAGGGGCAGGCGCAGGGCGTGCAGGTATAGATGACAACCCACGCAGACCGTGGAGAAGCCGTAACGCCTCAGGAGCTCGCCCAGGAAGCGGCCGTTCAGGGCCTGCCAGAAACGCGGCGAGCCGAAGACCAACAGGGGCAGCATCTCCACCCCCGGAGGCAGACGCTGGCACAGGCGCTGGTGGGCTTGGGCCACCAGGGACCAGGGACCGTGCTCGGTGCCGGTGTAGACATAAGTGGGCACCAGGACCCGGAGGCCGCCAGCCGCCACGGCCTTGAGCGCCGCCGCCACGCTGTCGCGGCCGGCCAACTCCACCACCGCCACGCCACCCTGCCGGCGCAGGCGAGCCAGCTCCTGGCCGGGCAGCATCCATTCCGGCAGGGGCCAGACCAGTTCAGGCTTGTCGCGGAACACGGCGGCCAAGTCCCTCACGGCGGCGCTCACTCCAGGTTGAGGGCCAGGTCCGGCCCGGGGTAATAGGGCAGGTCGCGGGGATGGTCGCGCAGGCCCTTGAGTTTGGCCCGGTCCAGGAGCCCCAGGATGCTGGACATGAACTCCCGCCCTTGCAGCCGGCCCAGGGCCCCGGCGGCGCAGCTGACTTCGTTGAATTCCCTTACCTCGTCGCGCCACACCCCGCAGCCGGCCATCAAGAGCGGCGAGGGCTCGCCGGAGTGGATGAGCTCGCCGGCCGAGGGCGTGGCGTGGTCGCCGGTGACCACCACCAGCAGCTCGGGGTGGTCCTGGACCAGCTCCGGCAGGCGGGCCAACCCTTGGTCCAGGGACTCGATCACCCTCGCCTTGAGTTCGGGGTCCTTCTCGTGGGCCGCCTCGTCCGGGGCCTTGCTATGCAGGTGGATCAGGTCGCAATGCTCCAGGCTGGCCAGGGCCTGGTCCAGTTTGGCGGCCACGTCCTGGCCAGGGGTGGCGCCCTCGGGCGACAGCTCGGCGTCGGCGCCCATGAACTGAAACAGGCCCCGGTAGATGGGCGCCGAGGACAGGCTCAGCACCCTGAGTCCCCAGGCCTCCAAGAGCGGCGGCACGGCGGTGCGCTGGCCGGCACGTTGGGTCAGCACCCCGTTCACCACCGGCAGGCTTATGGCATGGCGCGCATGGTTCAGAGGATGGCCTGCCAGGACGCGGTGGGCATGGCGCAGATAGGCGGTCAGCAGGGCGGCGGCATTTTGGGAGGGGGCGTGCGCCGCGCGCTCCTCCCAGGGGCGGGGCTCTAGCAGGGGCCGACCCGGCAGCATGGGGTCGGAGTCGCTGATGAAGGGCGCCACATCGCCGCTGAGCACCAGCACTCCCGAGGAGCCCCGCGCGCGGTGGAACGTGGCCCGGCCCAGGGGGCAGGAGAAATCGCGCACGGCCTGGAAAAAGGCCTGGGCCTGCTCCTCGGGCAGCTTGGGCTTCTTCTCGATGAGCAGCAGTTGGCCGTGGCGAGGCTCAAAAAAAGCCAGGTGGGCCAGGAGCAGCACATCCCGGTCGCTGAAGTCGAAGCCCTCGCCCAGACCCTCCAGGTAGCCGCGCCCGGGGAACAGCTCCTGGTCATAGCCCATCATGGCGAAGTGGGCCTCCTCGCTGGGCAGGGCCTGGCCGGCATGGGTGGCGTGGAAATAGCCGCAGGCGCCCAGGACCGCCAGGCGGTCCAGGTTGGGCGTGGCCGCGGCCTGCAAGGGCGTGCGTTGCCCCAACCGCGGGTAGGCCCGGTCGGCCAGGCCGTCCAGCAGCACCAACAGGCATTTCTTGGCCACGGGGGAGGGGTTCATCACTCCTTCACCTCGGGGTGGTTGTGACCCCTGGCCCGCTGGTCTTCAGGATGCCACCGCCTCAGCCAAAAGGCTGGTGCGGATGGCCCGGCGCGGTGTCCAGGGATAAGAAGATGAAAAAGTCATCAGGGCGGTGCCTTGCGGGTCGGCCAGGATGACGGCATGGGGCAGGGTGGAAAGCACCTGGTCCAGCAGTCGAGGCGAGGCGAGCAAGTCCGCCGGAAGGTCCATATGCTCCTCCAAAGATTTTTTATATGATAACCGCTATTCCCTATTTTGGGGCCATTTTTGCCCGCATCTGGCCAGGGAAATTTCCCGCCACGGCCGGCCCAGCTTCCCAGGGCCAGGAGGCCCTAGGCAAGGGCGCGGGGCTTTGCTATCCTGGCGGTCATTACCTCGGCCCCGCGCGCGGACGGCCAGCAGCTTAGGAGGCTAATCATGTGGCAAGAGCATCTTCAGGGGCGGCAGATCGGCCTGCGCCAGGGGCGCCAGGACTTTGACCCGGCGCGGCCTAGCTTGCTGTGCGTACACGGCTCCGGTGGGAATTCCAAAAACTTCTTGCCCCAGTTGGCCGGGCTCTCGGGCCAGGTCAACGTGGCGGCCATCGACCTGCCCGGACACGGCCAGACCCCGGGGCCAGGGCATGAGCAGGTGGCCGACTATGCCGCCTGGCTGGGCGATTTCCTGGCGGCCGGGCCGCTGCGCCCGGTGCTGCTGGGCCACTCCCTGGGCGGGGCGGTGGTGATGCAATTGGCCCTGGAACGCCCCCACCTGGCGCGGGGACTGATCCTGGCCGGCACCGGCAGCCGCCTCAAGGTGTTGCCGGCCATCTTGGAGGGAGTGCTTCAGAACTTCCAGGCCACGGTGCCTTTGATCGTGCGCAATGCCTACGCCCCGGAGGTGGACCCCCGCTTCATCGAGCAGGGCGTGGTCGAGATGTCCCAGGTCGACCCCCAGGTGCTGTGGGGCGACTTCACGGCCTGCGACCGCTTCGACATCAGCCACCGCCTGGGCGAGATCAGCCTGCCGGCTTGGTGCATCGTGGGCGACAGCGACCGCCTGACCCCCATCAAGTACAGCCAATACCTGGCCCAGCACATCGCCGGCGCTGGCCTGACCATCATCGAAAAGGCCGGGCACATGGCCCAACTGGAAAAGCCGGCGGCCTTCAACGAGGCGGTCCTGGATTTCATGGCCGGGCGCTAGGGCAAATCCCCGGAGCGGCGGAACCAGGCCGGCCGGGGCCCGCCGCCGGCGATCCAGGCCAACGCCCAGTGGTGGTCTTGGGCCATCACCTGGCTTTTGGCAGGATGGGATGCCAGGTTATCCTTGCGGCCAAGTCCATCTCGCTCTAGAACCTGACGCCCCCTGGCCGCCGCGATGGCCAGGGGGCTGGTCCCTCGGCTTGACGGCCAAGGATTCCCACGGATAATACTTCCACAGTGACAAGTGTATTTTTCTGCCTGTCCGTCAGCGCGGGTAAATCCGCAAGAGGGTGACCGGCCATGGAAGATATTCAGCCCCAGCCCGCCGCGGAGCAAGTCAACGCCCCCCCAAGGCGAAAGGTCAAGAAACGCCTTGTCGCCGGGCTGTTGGCTCTCTCGCTCGTGGCCGCCCTGGGCTACCATCTTTGGAACCGGGGGCGGGTCAGCACCGACGACGCCTTTGTCGATGGGCACGTATATACCATAACCCCCAGGGTGGCCGGCTACCTGGTCCAGGTGGCCGTGGAGGACAACCAGGAGGTCAAGAAGGGCCAACTCCTGGCGGTCCTGGACCCCAGCGAGTACGAGGTGGCCCAGGCCCAGGCCCGGGCCAACCTGGCCGAGGCCCAGGCCACCCTCACCTCCCTGGAACTGGGGGTGCCCCTGGAACTTAACCAGACCGACCAGCGGGTGCGGGGGGCCAAGGCCGAATTGGCCGCCCTGCGCAAAAACCTGGCCGCCGCCCAGCAGGAAGAAGAGGCCGCCAGCCAGGACTTCAAGCGCGCCCAGGCAGCCCTGCAACAGGCGGACCTGGATCACCGCCGCGCCTTAAGCCTGTTCAAGAGCGGCACCGTGAGTCAGTCCTCCCTGGACGAGGCCCAGACCCGCCGGGCCACCAGCCAGGCGGCGGCGGGCGCGGCCCAGGCCCGGCGCGACGGCGCCGCCCAGAAGCGAGGCTCCCTGGCCGCCGAGCTGGACCGGCTGCGGGCCAACATCGAGTTGGCCGCCACCGGCCAGGACCAGGCCACCATCAAGTCCCGCCAGGTGGAGGCCCAGCAGGCCCGGGTGGAACTGGCCAAGGACCGCCTCAAGCAGGCCGAGCTGGATTTGGGCTATACCCGCATCCTGGCCCCGGCCGAGGGGCGCATCACCCGCAAGAAAATCGAGCCCGGCCAGATGGTGGCCCGGGGCCAACCCCTGATGGCCCTGGTGCCCCTGCACCCCCGCGAGCTGTGGATCACCGCCAATTTCAAGGAGACCCAGCTCAGCCAGGTGCGCCCCGGCCAGCCGGTGGAGGTGGAGGTTGACGCCTATCCCGGCGTAAGCTTCCAGGGCAAGGTGGAATCCATCATGGCCGGCACCGGGGCGGCCTTTTCGCTTTTTCCACCCGAGAACGCCTCGGGCAACTATGTAAAAGTGGTGCAGCGCATTCCGGTGAAGATCGTGCTGGATGACCAGGGCCAGCGGCCGGGGGCGGTGCTGCGCCTGGGCATGAGCGTGGTGCCCACCATCCATACCGGCCGCTGACAGGGCAACGCCGTGGACTCCCCGGCCCCCAACAAGTGGGTAATCACCGCCTCGGTGATGATTCCCACCCTCATCGAGATATTGGACACCAGCGTGGCCAACGTCTCGCTGAATCACATCCAGGGCAGCCTCTCGGCCGGCCAGGAGGAGGTCACCTGGGTGCTCACCTCCTACCTGGTGGCCAACGCCGTAATCATCCCCATGAGCGGCTGGCTGGCCCGGGTCTTGGGGCGCAAGCGCTACCTCCTGCTCTCCCTGGGGGTCTTCACCCTCAGCTCGGTTCTGTGCGGGATGGCCACCAGCCTGGCCGAACTCATCTTTTTCAGGGTGGTGCAGGGGGCGGGCGGCGGAGGCTTGCAGCCCATGTCCCAGGCCATCCTCATGGAGACCTTCCCGCCCCGGGAGCGGGGCATGGCCATGGCCATCTACGGCTTTGGCGTGGTGCTGGGTCCCATCCTGGGGCCGCTTTTGGGAGGCTATCTCACCGACAATTACTCCTGGCGCTGGATTTTCTACATCAATCTGCCCGTGGGCATCGTGGCGGTATTGATGATCGTCAGCTTTGTCTTTGACCCGCCCTATCAGCAGCGCTGGAACCGTGGCGAGAAGGTGGACTACCTGGGCCTGGCCCTGCTGACCGTGGGCCTGGGCTGCCTGCAGATCGTGCTGGACAAGGGCCAGCTGGAGGACTGGTTCAGCTCCGACTACATCCTGACCCTGGCCACCGTCTCCGGCCTCAGCTTGACGGGGCTGGTCTTCTGGGAGCTGAAGCACCCCAACCCCATCCTGGATCTGCGCATTTTCAGGGACCGCAGCTTCGCCACGGGCAACCTGGTAATGTTCATGGGCTTTTTCGCTTTTTTCGGCTCAATCGTGCTGTTGCCCATGTACCTACAGAGCCTCATGGGCTACACGGCCTTCCTGGCGGGGGTGGTGTTGGGGCCGGGGGGGGCGGTGGTGTTTCTGATGATGCCCCTGGCCGGCAAGCTGACCCAGCGGGTGGATTCGCGCTACCTCCTGGGCGTGGGTCTGTTGTTCAACGCCCTATCCGTTTACTACATGTCACATTTCAGCCTGGACATCGGCTTTGGCCACGCGGTGCTGGGCCGGGTGATCCAGGGCCTGGGCATGCCCTTCTTCTTCGTCACCACCGCCTACCTGGCCATGGCCTACGTGGCCAACCCCCAGATGAACAACGCCTCGGCCATCTTCAACCTGCTGCGCAACCTGGGCGGCTCCTGCGGAGTGGCCTTCGTCACCACCCTGCTGGCCCGGCGGGCGCAGTATCACCAGAGCCGCCTGGTGGAGCACTTGAGCGTCTTTGATCCCGGCTTCCACATCAGGCTGGAGCAGGTCAAGGCCGCCCTGGCCGTCAAACTGGGGGGCCTTTCCGACCTGACCAACCAGGCCACCGGCCTCATATATGGCCAGCTGCAACGTCAAGCCACGGCCATGGCCTTTTACGACGCCTTCCACCTCCAAGCCCTTATCTTTTTGGGGCTGGTGGCCACCCTGTGGATCATCCGCAAGCCGCCCATCGGCCAGCGGGCGCCCGGGGGCGGCCACTAGCAGGGCAGGGGGCCGCAGGCTGTCGGAGGCAGGCCCTGGCGTCTGGCTGGGCCACGACCCAGGCATGCGGACCGGGGATATCCCTCGGGACCAGGCCGATG
>JAKAGJ010000127.1 GCA_021815655.1 Deltaproteobacteria bacterium
GCTGCACCAGCAGGTGAAACTGAATATGACCACCCGCCAGCAGGTGCTGCAAGCTGAAAAGAGCCTGAAAGCGGCATGGTTGAAACTGAGAAGCCTGGAGCAGCAAGGAGCCGGCAAGCCGCAGCTCATCCGCGCCCCGTCTGTTGGAGTGCTGACCCGGGTGATGGTCCAAGCCGGCCAGTTGGTGCCGGCTGGCGGCCCCTTGCTCGAGACCATCGGTCCAGGCGATTTGGAGGTGCGACTTGGCGTGGAAAGGGAAAATGTGGGGCACTTGCGGATAGGCCAGCCCGTGCGGTTGTGGGCCATCAATGACGGGACAGAGCACGTCGTCGCTGGGAGGGTGCGTTTGATAACCCGCCAGTTGGATCCCCAAACCCGGTTGGTCAATGTCTACGTGGTTCCCAATCAGGCAGATCAGCGCCTATGGCTGAACGAGTATGTCAAAGGCCAGCTCACCCTGGCCTCTGGGGAGGGCTTGTGGGTGCCACCAGCGGCGGCTTTGCCCCGGCAGGACGGTAGCCACGAAGTCTTTACAGTGAAGGACGGCCGCGCGGTTCGTTGCCTGGTGCGATTGGGTCTAGAAAACCCCACCCAGGTTCAGGTTGAGGGGGCGGGCTTGGCTGAAGGGCAACCTGTGATCGTCGTGGGCAACAGCCAAGTTGGCGACGGCATGGCCGTAAAGTCGGAGAAGATGCGATGAAGTTAGCTGAGTGGGCCTTCGCGCATCGCAGATCCATCCTTTTTCTGCTCAGCGCTTTTGCCGTGGCTGGGGCCATCAGCGCCTTCAGTTTGCCGGTGAGCCTCTTTCCCAAGGTCAGTTTCCCCCGGGTGGTGGTCAGCCTGGACGCTGGAGACCGACCCGCCGAGCGCATGGCCATACAGGTGACCTGGCCGGTGGAGGAGGCGGTGCGCGCGGTCCCCGGGGTCAAGCGGGTGCGCAGCACCACCAGCAGGGGCAGCGCGGACATCTCCGTCAGCTTAGCCTGGGGGCTGGACATGGTGCAGGCCATGCTGCAGGTGGAATCTGCGGTCAACCAGGTGCTCCCCAACCTGCCGCCAGGCACCCAATTCACAGTGCGCCGCATGGACCCCACGGTCTTCCCCGTGGTGGGCTATAGCCTGACCTCCGGGTCCCGCTCCCAGGTGGATCTGCGCGACCTGGCGTTTTACCAGATCAGGCCCGTGCTTTCGGCCGTGGATGGCGTGGCCAGAGTGGAGGTCCAAGGCGGCGCCGTGGCCGAGTACCAGGTAATGGTGGACCCCGCCCGTCTAGACTCACTGGGGCTCAGCCTGGCCGACGTTGCCAAGGCCCTTTCGGCGGCCAATGTCATCACCGCCGTGGGGCGGCTGGAGGAGCACAACAAGCTGTACCTGGTGGTTTCGGACACCCAGTTCACCCGTTTTGCCCAGATCGCCCAGACTGTCCTGCGCGCCGGCCTCAATGGCGTGGTGCGGCTGGAGGACGTGGCCACGGTCATCAAGGGGCAGGAGCCTCGCTGGACCAGGGTGACGGCCGACGGCCACCAGGCGGTGCTGTTTCAGGTCTACCAACAGCCGGGTGGCAACACGGTGCGCATCGCCCAGGATACGGCCGCGCGGCTCAGGGACCTGCAAAAGCTCCTGCCGCCGGACGTGAAGGTGGCCAACTGGTACGACCAGAGCCAGCTTATCCTGGCCTCGGCGGGCAGCGTGCGTGACGCGGTGATCGTGGGAGTGATGCTGGCCTCGCTGGTCCTGCTGCTGTTTCTGCGCAACTGGCGGGTAACCCTGATCGCCGCCTTCACCGTGCCCATGGTCTTGGCCGCCACCGTCCTTTTGCTGTCGGTACTGGGTATGAGCTTCAACATCATGACCCTGGGCGGCATGGCAGCGGCCGTGGGCCTGATCATCGACGATGCCATAGTGATGATTGAGCATGTGGTGCGCCGGCTGCGCCAGGGTGGTGAATACCGCAGAATGGTGCTGGCGGCGGCCAACCAGTTCACCAGGCCACTGATGGGCTCCTCGAGTTCCACGGTGATCATCTTCGCGCCCTTGGCCTTCCTGTCCGGCGTGACCGGCGCCTTCTTCAAGGCCCTGTCGCTCACCATGGCCGCCGCGCTGACTATCTCCTATTTCGTGGCCTGGCTGGCGGTCCCCCTGCTGGCCGCCCATCTGCTGCGGCAGAAGGATGCTGACCAGCCCGAGGGCGGCGCCATCACCCGCTGGTCCCACCAGGCCTATAGCAAGCTCATGGGCCAGGGGCTGAAGCGACCCTGGATCGTGCTGGCGGCCATGCTGCCCCTGCTGGGCGGCGGATGGCTGGCCTATCTCCACATCGGTTCGGGGTTCATGCCTCCCATGGACGAGGGCGGCTTCATCCTGGACTACCGGGCGGCGCCGGGAACTTCCCTGAGCGAGACTGACCGCCTGCTCAGGCAGGTGGAAGCCATTTTGCAAACCACGCCGGAGGTGGAAACCTACTCACGGCGCACCGGCCTGCAGCTGGGCGGCGGCTTGACCGAGGCCAACGCGGGAGACTTTTTCGTACGCCTCAAGCCCCCGCCCCGCGAGGATATCGAGGTGGTGATGGACAAAGTGCGCCGCCGGGTGGAGCACTCGGTCCCCGGGCTGGAAATCGAGATGGCCCAGCTCATGGAGGATCTGATCGGCGACCTCACGGCCGTCCCCCAGCCCATCGAGATCAAGCTGTTCTCCGATGACGGCGCCCTGTTGTCGCGCCTGGCCCCGAAAGTCGCGGAGGCGGTGACTCGGGTGCCAGGTGTGGTCGATGTAAAAAGCGGAGTTGTGCTGGCGGGGGATTCCCTGGACATCCGGGTGGACCGGGACAAGGCTGTGCTGGAGGGTCTGGACCCCGACTCGGTTACCAGCATGGTCCAGGCCTATCTTTCCGGTCTGGTGACCACCCAGGTGCAGCGCGGCCCCAAAATGGAAGGCCTGCGTGTGTGGATCCCCACAGGCCTGCGGGGCAACATCAGAGTGCTCAACAACATGCGCCTGCGAGCGCCGGACGGGCACTTGTTCCCCCTGAAACGGGTGGCCCAGATTAAGATTCTGACCGGGCAGGCGGAAATCATGCGCGAAGATCTCAAGCGCATGGTAGCGGTCACCGGCCGCATCAGCGGCCGCGACCTGGGCTCGACAGTCGACCAGGTTAAAAAGCTTCTGGATGCGCCCGGAATGCTGCCCAAGCAGGTCTACTATCAACTGGGCGGCCTGTACCACCAGCAGCAAGAGGCTTTCCGCGGGCTGATGATCGTGTTTGGCTCCGCGGTTGCCTTGGTGTATGTGCTGCTTCTCTTTCTCTATGAGAGCTTCCGCGTCGCCCTGGCCATGCTACTCACCACCTTGACCGCCATGGCGGCGGTGTTCATCGGTTTGGCGATCACCGGCACGGAGCTCAACATCACCGCCATGATGGGCATGACCATGGTCGTGGGCATCGTCACCGAGGTGGCCATATTCTACTATTCGGAATATATCGACCTTGGCGATGAAGGTGTTGGCGGCGTTGACCGCCTAATCACGGCTGGCCAGAATCGCATGCGCCCCATCGCCATGACCACCTTCGCGGCCATTTTGGCATTGCTTCCCTTGGCCCTGGGGATTGGGCAGGGTGCCGCCATGCAACAGCCTCTGGCTGTTGCCATCATTTCAGGTCTTCTGGTCCAGTTGCCGCTGGTGCTGACTTTGCTCCCAGCACTATTGGCGGCCATGGTAAAACATGGCCGAAATAGTTAAGCCCTGCGGTTTGTCCTATTTGATGATCACAATCTGGCAATGGATAGAATAGAGCATCCAGGCCTGTTGTTTCTCAGTTAGAGAGTGCCGCAGATAAGCCCAGTTTCCGCCATGCCTACAGCCGCCGTCGCTGCCCGGTACCATCCGATGGATTATACGAGTGGCAGAAGAAGGACAATGTCAAGGTGCCGGTCCTATTCCTACGCCGGGACCGCGCCCCTTTTGCCATGGCCGGTGTGTGGGACCTGTGGCGCAGCCCTGAAGGCTCGGAGCTTGCGACCTTTACAATCTTCACCACGGCGGCCAACGCCCTGGTGCAGCCGGTGCATGACCGCATGCCGGCGATCCTCTTGCCCGAGCACGAAGCCCTCTGGCTAGACTCCGCCAAGCACGACCCGCAGGCATTGGCCGGTATCTTGTGGCCTTAACCGGCCGAGCTGATGGAGTCCTACGAGGTATCGCCCGCTGTCAACTCGCCGGTGCATGAAGGTCCCCAACTAGTGGTGCCGGCGGCTGCCCTTTAGGGAAGATGAAAGCTGAACCCTAGGCCGACTAGACCTATAAGTATCAAATATATAGCCACGATATAATTTAGTAGGCGCGGGAAGACAAGGATCATTACGCCAGCGATTATGGAAATGATCGGCGACAACGGCAAGTTGCGCATGGCCCGCTCCTTTGGTTGAGAGTCGTAAGCAGCGTCGTGACAGTCTATTACCCTGGTTGCCATCTTCGGTTGGCGACCATATTGTCGAGACCCTTACAATAAATTTCAGCACGGGCGAGGTGGATTGGCAAGGAGGCATGGCCAAATACGGGCCACTGGCCCCGGTGGGGAGGCTCTGGGCCTTGATGTCTTTTCCCGCCCGAGCGAGGTGCGGGCCATCACACAGAAATGGCTGAGGCAGTAGAGCTTGGCAGGCCGGCTGGAGTTTGTGCCTCAGCCTGTCATCACCATGCCGCCCTGGCAGGATGCCCAGGGCCGTAGCGCCGACACGGTTTTGCGTGAGCGGGCCTATGCCGGCGCGGCCACCCTCAATGCCCAGCGGGCCGTCCTGACGGGCGAGGCCGAGGGGCGGGTGCACGGCATGCCTACTCCGCGAGAGTCATGCGCAGACGCCGGCACCGCGCCCGGGGGCCTGTATTAAATAAAGTGGGGACAGGGTGGGGACAAATCGATTGGTCCATGAAAAAAGTGGTTAGGCTTATCGCCTAACCACCTGATATCATGGTGCCCCCGTCCAGATTCGAACTGGAGGCCTACGGCTTAGGAGGCCGTCGCTCTATCCTGCTGAGCTACGAGGGCTTGGATCAGCAACTTAACACACGCCGTCGCTTCTGCCAAGTCAGTGCAGGCGCGGGGGCTTGTCCGGCGGCGTGCCCGCGGGGCCGCCGCTGGGGGCCGGCGCCTGCTGCTGGCCGCGCCGGCGCATCTGCATCTCCAGATAACCCTTGCTCAGGGGGTAGGGACCGGCCAGGTAGCGCGGGCAGGGATAGAGATCGCAGTCGGCCGAGCAGTGGCCGATGCCCCGCTGGGCCGCGCATTGCAGGATGGGGCAGGTGCCGCCCAGCAGCCTGAGTTGGGTGGCCAGCTTCTGTTGGGCCTGGGGATGGTCGCCCGGCGCGCAGGGTCCGCACTTGCCCTGGCGGAACAGACCACAAACCAGGCAGTTGATGCCACAGGCCCCGGTGCCCTCAGGCATGGTCTTGCTCCTCGCCGGCGGCCAGCAGGCGCTCCACCAGCAGATTGGTCAAGGCCCAGATGCCGTCCAGGGCCAGTTGGTGGTGGGCGTGGGCGTCCAGGCCCACCACGGCCCGGGCGGCGAACTCCTCGTCCCCCAGCCACAGCAGCACGTACAGGGGCAGATAAGGTAGCCCCGGCAGCGTCACCGCCACCTCGGCCGCGCCGCCGTGAACCTGGCCGCCCAGGGCCTGGGCCGCGGCCAACAGGGCCGCCGGATTGGCGCCGAAGCGCCTGGCCAGGCTGGCCGTGGCGATGGCATGGGGGCCGCTGAAGAACAGCCCGCCGCCGGGCAGTTCCTGGGGGGTGACCAGGCGGCCGGCCGGAGGCACGCCAAGGGCCCGGCCCAGGTGGCTGACCAGCACCAGGCCGGTCTGGAAGCCCAGGCGGCGGTCGGGGCGGCCAACCTCGGCCACCCTCCGGGACGCCGGGTCCACCTCGTAGAGACGCCCCAACAGGGGCAGGCGCAGGCAACCCTGAACCAACTCGGCGCCGGTGGCCTGTGCCGCTTGGGAGGCCGGGCGAGCGGCCAAGTCCTCCCACAGAGCGGCGGGCAACTGGTCCGCCCAGCGAAAGAGGCCGATCTCCTCGGGTCTAGCTGGTTTCGTCATCGCTGGGGCTGAGCATGCTGTCCACCTTGAGGCGTCGCCGGTAGGGGCGGGGGCCTTTCTTTTTCTCGGGCTGGCCGGCCCGGGTGCGGGCGTACAGTTCCAGGTACTTGGCCAGCGCCCGGCGCATCTTGGCCCGGGGAACCACCTCCTGGATGCCGCGGATCTCGCCGAAGTAGTCGGGGTTGTCCAGGGTTTGGCCAGACAGCTCCAGCAGGGAGTCGCTGCGCACCGCGTCCTCCTGCACCTCGAAGCCGCGGGCCTTCATCACCCGGGGGCCGGTGAAGATGACCATGGCCCCGGGCTCGGCCAGGCAGACGTCGCCCAGGGCGGCGTAGGAGGCGATGGCCCCGCCGGTGGATGGGTCGGCCAGGATGGAGATGAAGGGC
>JAKAGJ010000128.1 GCA_021815655.1 Deltaproteobacteria bacterium
ATGACCGCCGCCAGCCAAGCCAAGCGCGCCCAGGCCCGGCCATCACGACCTGCTCGGCTGCTTGACACGAGGAGCTAGATGAAACCCCGGCCCGTGCCCTTGATGTTCGGCGCCTTGCTGATCCTGACCCTGGCCCTGGCGGCCCCGGCCGCCGCCGAGGAGCCGGAGTTCACCCTGGAGCAGGTGATCCAGGCGGCCCTGGAAAACAACCCCGGCATCGCCTCCTCCCAGGAGGACCTGGCCGCGGCCGAGGCCCAGCTTACCCAGAGCAAGAGCGCCTACTGGCCCCAGGTGGGCGCCCAGTCCGCCTATCAGCGCCAGTGGTACGAGAACTCCCGCCAATCCCTGGCCCAGGGCGGCAGCGGCGGCCAGTTCAACAGCTACAGCAACTCCCTGACCGTCTCGCAATACCTCTACGATTTTGGCCAGACCCCGGGGCGGGTGGAGAACAGCCGCCAGAACGTGACGGCCAACCAGAAGAACCTGGTGACCTCCCTGGCCACCGTGCTGCTCAACGTCAAGAACGCCTACTTTGAGGTGCTCAAGCAGGACGAACTGGTGACGGTCTACGATACCTCCCTGAGGGTGCAAAAGGAGCACTTGGCCCAGGCCGAAGCCTTTTACCGCACCGGCATCAAGGCCAAGCTGGACGTGACCAATGCCGAGGTGGCCGTGGCCAACACCCAGTTGCAGCTCATCCAGACCCGCTACGCCCTGCGCACCGCCAGGGTAAACCTGGAGACCATCGTGGGCAAGCCCTTGGCCCCCGGGCAGTACCGCCTGGCCAAGATGCCAGAATCCCAGGAAGAACCGCCGCCGCTCGAGACCCTGGTCAGCCAGGCCTTGGCCCTGCGCCCGGAGGTGGGCTCCCTGCAGGCCCAGAAGCTGGCCGCCCAGGCCCAGTTGGATTCATCCCGGGGAGGCTACTTCCCCTCCCTCACGGCCAACGGCTCCTACCTCTACTCCAACAGCGACTTTCCCCTGCAAGAGGGCTGGCTGGTGGGCGCCAGCCTGAATTGGCCCCTGTTCAGCGGTTTTCGCACCGAAGGCGCGATCAGCCAGGCCCGCGCCGGCCTGCGCAAGGTGCAGGCCCAGATAAGGCAGATCGAGCTGACGGTGCGCCAGGACGTCTCCGTGGCCCTCTTGAATGTAAAGCAGACCGGCGAGGCCACGGCCACCGCCCGGGTGGCCCTGCGCCAGGCCCAGGAAAACATGGACCTGGCCGACGGCCGCTGGAAGGCCGGCGTGGGCAGCCCCATCGAATACGCCGACGCCCAGTATCTGCTCACCCAGGCCAAGGGCAACCTGGTGCAGGCCATCTACCTGCGCTGGCAGGCCTTGGCCGCCCTGGAGCGCGCCTGCGGACCCCGGCCCGATTCCCCCATCGCCAACCGGCCCGAGGTCAGGGCCGATGCGGGGATAAACTAGCTTGAATTCGGTCTTACGCAAAAAATGCCATTGGGCAGGGATGTCCAACCCCTAAAGCCAAACCCAGAGAACGGTCGGCAGCCAAACATGTCCAGCATTTCCCAACAAGACGAAACCGCCAGGCCCCCGGAGGCGCCCCAGCCGCCCCGTTCCTGGCCCAAGAAATGGTGGCTCCTGGCGGCCGGCCTGTGCCTGTTGGCCGGCGGCGGCTACGCCACCCTGGTCAAGGCCCAGGCCGCCCCCGGCAAGGGCGGCCGCCCCGGCGGGGCCTTCAGCCTGCCGGTGCTCACCGCCGCGGCCAAGGCCGCCGACGTGGGGGTCTTCATCTCCGGCTTGGGCACCGTCACGCCCTTGAACACGGTCACCGTGCGCCCGCGGGTGGACGGGCACCTCATGGAGGTCTACTTCCAAGAGGGGCAAAACGTCAAGCAGGGCGATAAGTTGGCCAAGATAGACCCCCGGCCTTTCGAGGTGCAGCTCACCCAGGCCCAGGGACAGATGGCCAAGGACCAGGCGCTGTTGGCCAACGCCCGCCTGGACCTGGCGCGTTTCAAGGACCTCTGGGGCCAGGACATGATCCCCAAGCAGCAGCTTGACACCCAGGAGGCCCTGGTCAAGCAGTACGAGGGCGTGGTCAGGACCGACCAGGGGCAGATCGACAACGCCAAACTGCAACTTACCTACTGCCACATCACCGCGCCCATCTCCGGCCGCGTGGGCCTGCGTCTGGTGGACCCCGGCAACATGGTGCGCGCCACGGACCAGAACGGCCTGTTGGTCATCACCCAGGTCAAACCCATCTCGGTGATTTTCGCCATCCCCGAGGACAGCCTGCCCAAGGTGCTGCGAAAATTCTCGCCCCAGAACCCCCTGACCGTGGAGATTTTCGACCGCGAACAGAAGCGCAAGCTGGCCCAGGGCACCCTGTTGACCCTTGACAACCAGATCGACCCCACCACCGGCACGGTCAAGCTCAAGGCCCTGTTGCCCAACCAGGGCAGCGAGCTGTTCCCCAACCAGTTCGTCAACGCCCGCCTGCGGGTGGACACCCTCAAGGATGCCATCGTGGTGCCCGTGGCCGCCATCCAGCGCGGCCCCCAGGGCAGTTTCGTCTACGTGGTCACCGAGGAGCAGACCGCCGCCATGCGCAAGGTGCGACTGGGGCAGACCCAGGAAGGCCAGACCGTAATCAACGCCGGGCTCAAGCCGGGTGAACTGGTGGTGGTGGACGGTGCCGACCGCCTGCGCGAGGGGGCCAAGGTGGAAGCCAAGCCCTACGAAAACGGCGCCGCCCCGGGCACTGAGCAATGAATTTTTCCCGCATCTTCATCGAAAGGCCGGTGGCCACCACCCTGCTGATGGTGGCCATCCTGCTGGCCGGCGGCGTGGCCTACAAGCAGTTGGCCGTCTCGGCCCTGCCCCAGGTGGACTACCCCACCATCCAGGTGCGCACCTTCTATCCCGGGGCCAGCCCCGACGTGATGGCCTCCTCGGTCACCTCGCCCCTGGAACGCCAGTTCGGCCAGATGCCCGGCCTGACCAACATGACCTCCACCAGCTCCAGCGGCAGCTCCATCATCACCCTGCAATTCACCCTGGAATTGAACCTGGACGTGGCCGAGCAGCAGGTGCAGGCGGCCATCAACGCCGCCTTCACCTTCTTGCCCAAGGACCTGCCCAACCCACCCGTCTACAGCAAGGTCAACCCCGCCGACGCCCCCATCCTCACCCTGGCGCTGACCTCCGACGCCCTGCCCCTGCCCCGGGTGGCGGACCTGGCCGACACCCGTTTCGCCCAGAAGATATCCCAATTGCCCGGAGTGGGGCTGGTGAGCATCAGCGGCGGGCAGCGCCCGGCCGTGCGCGTGCACGCCAACCCCCTGGCCCTGGCCTCCTACGGCCTGACCCTGGAGGACCTGCGAACCGCCATAACCACCACCAACGTCAACCAGGCCAAGGGCGGCTTCGACGGCCCCCAGCAGGCCTACGTCATCGGCGCCAACGACCAGCTCTTCAACGCCGCCGAGTACCGGCCCCTGGTGATCGCCTACAAGAACGGCGCGCCGGTGCGTCTGTCGGACGTGGCCGAGGTGGTGGACTCGGCCGAGGACGTCAAGCAGGCGGCCTGGATGAATCAGACCCCGGCGGTGATCGTCAACATCCAGCGCCAGCCCGGGGCCAACGTCATCGAGGTGGTGGACCGCATCAAGCGCCTGCTGCCCCAGTTGCAAAGCGCTTTGCCCCCCACGGTGCATGTGCAGGTGCTCACCGACCGCACCACCACCATCCGCGCCTCGGTGGATGACGTGCAGTACGAGCTGATGCTGGCCGTGGTGCTGGTGGTGATGGTCATTTTCATTTTTCTGCGCAACCTCTCGGCCACGGCCATCCCCAGCGTGGCCGTGCCCCTGTCCCTGGTGGGCACCTTCGGGGTGATGTATCTGCTGGGCTTCAGCCTCAACAACCTCTCCCTCATGGCGCTGACCATCTCCACCGGTTTCGTGGTGGATGACGCCATCGTCATGATCGAGAACATCGCCCGCTTCGTGGAGCAGGGCGAGACTCCCATGCAGGCGGCCTTGAAGGGCTCCAAACAGATCGGCTTCACCATCATCTCGCTGACCGTCTCGCTGATCGCCGTGCTGATTCCCCTGTTGTTCATGGCCGACGTGGTGGGGCGCCTGTTCCGGGAGTTCGCCATCACCCTGGGGGTGACCATCCTCATCTCGGCGGTGGTGTCCCTGACGCTCACGCCCATGATGTGCGCCCGCCTGCTTAAGCACGGGGCGCAGCAGGGGCGTTTCTTCAATTGGACCCAGCGTATTTTAGACAGCATAATCGAGCACTACGGCAGGTCCTTAAAAATTATTCTAAGGCACCAGCCGGCTACCCTGCTGGTGGCCGTGGGCACCCTGGCGCTGACGGTGCTGCTCTATGTCTACGTGCCCAAGGGATTTTTCCCGGTGCAGGACACCGGGGTCATCATGGGTATCTCCGAGGCCCCCCAGGCCATCTCCTTCCCGGCCATGGCCCTGCGCCAGCAGGCCCTGGCCCGGGTGATCCTGGAGGACCCGGCGGTGGAGAGCCTGTCGTCCTTCATCGGCATCGACGGCACCAACACCACCCTGAACAGCGGCCGTATCCAGATCAACCTCAAACCCCTGCGGGAGCGCCACCTGAGCGCCAGCGAGGTGATCCGCCGCCTGCAGCCGGCCGTGGACAAGGTGGGCGGCATCGCCCTGTACATGCAGCCGGTGCAGGACCTCACCGTGGACGCCCGGGTCAGCCGCACGCAGTACAAGTACACCCTGGAAGACCCGGACCTGGACCGGCTCAACCACCTGGCCCCTCAACTGGTGCAAACCCTGGCCCAGCGGCCGGAGTTGGCGGGCGTGAGCAGCGACCAGCAGGACCAGGGCCTGCGCGTCTCGTTGACCATTGACCGCAACACCGCCTCCCGCCTGGGCATCACCCCCCAGGCCATCGACGACGTGCTCTACGACGCCTTTGGCCAGCGCCAGGTTTCCACCATCTTCACGGAACTCAACCAGTACCGGGTGGTGCTGGCCGGCGGCGCCGGCGTGCAGGAAGGCCCCCACGGCCTACAGGCCCTTTATCTGCGCAGCGCCGGCGGCGGTCAGGTGCCGCTGTCCAGCGTGGCCAAGTTCGAGGAAACCACCGGCCCCCTGGCCATCAGCCGCCAGGGGCAGTTCCCGGCGGTGACCGTCTCCTTTGACCTGGCCCCCGGGGTGTCCCTGGGGCACGGCGTGGAGGCCATCCAGGCCGCCACGGCCCAGATGAACCTGCCGGCCAGCACGCGCTTGAGTTTCCAAGGCACGGCCTTGGCCTTCATGGCCTCGCTCAAGAGCCAGCCCCTGTTGATCCTGGCGGCCCTGGTTACGGTTTACATCGTGCTGGGGGTGCTCTACGAGAGCTACATCCACCCGGTGACCATCCTCTCCACCCTGCCTTCGGCCGGCGTGGGGGCGGTGCTGGCCCTCTTGGCCTTCAAGCTGGACCTGACGGTAATCGCGGTGATCGGCATCATCCTGCTTATCGGCATCGTCAAGAAAAACGGCATCATGGTCATAGACTTCGCCCTTGAGGCCGAGCGCCAGGAGGGCAAGTCCCCCGAGGATGCCATCTTCCAGGCCTGCCTGCTGCGTTTTCGCCCCATCATGATGACCACCATGGCCGCCCTGCTGGGCGCCCTGCCCCTGGCCCTGGGTGGCGGCGTGGGCTCGGAACTGCGCAAACCCCTGGGCATCGCCATCATCGGCGGCCTGGTCATCAGCCAAATACTCACCCTCTACACCACCCCGGTGATCTATCTGGCCTTCGACCGCCTGGCCGCCAAGCTGCGCTCCCGGCGTGAAGCCCGGCCATGACCATCACCACCCAGTTCATCCACCGGCCGGTGGCCACCTCCCTGTTGACCATCGGCCTGGTGCTGGCCGGCATCCTGGCCTTCCGCATGCTGCCGGTCTCGCCGCTGCCCCAGGTGGATTTTCCCACCATCTTCGTCACCGCCGCCCTGCCCGGGGCCGACCCCGAGACCATGGCCACGGCCGTGGCCGCCCCCCTGGAGCGCCAGTTCGGGCGCATCGCCGGGGTGACCGAGATGACCTCCACCAGCTACCGCGGCAGCACCAGCGTCGTCTTGCAATTCGACCTGGACCGCAACATCGACGGCGCCGCCCGCGACGTGCAGGCGGCCATCAATGCCGCCCGGGGCTATCTGCCGGCCAACCTGCCGGCCAACCCCACCTATCGCAAGGTCAATCCGGCCGACGCCCCCATCATGCTGCTGGCGCTGACCTCCGACACGGTGAGTACGGCCCGGCTCTACGACGTGGCCTCCACGGTGTTGCAGCAGAAGCTGGCCCAGGTGCAGGGCGTGGGGCAGGTGATCGTGGGCGGCAGCTCCCTGCCGGCGGTGCGCGTGGAATTGAACCCCACGGCCCTGAACAAATACGGGCTCAGCCTGGAGGCCGTGCGCGGCGCGCTCACGGGCACCAGTGGCAACCGCCC
>JAKAGJ010000129.1 GCA_021815655.1 Deltaproteobacteria bacterium
TCGGCTCGGTCTACCCCTGGTCCAGCGCCGTGCTGGTCTGCGGGATGCTGGCCCTGGCCGCCCTGGGCCTGGGGCGTCCCACCCGGGCCGCCCTGGGCGAGCGCCGCTGGCTGGCCGTGGCCCCCCTGGGCCTGTTCCTGCTGGTGGCGCTCCTGCAATGCCTGCCGGTGCCCGCATCCTGGCTCCAGACCCTGGCGCCCCAACGCCTGGGTCTGTGGCTGCTGCCCTTCCAGGCCACCGACGCCAGCGCGCCCGGCTGGTTCGCCACCAGCCTCTATCCACGGGGCACCCTGCTGGAGGGCAGCAGGTTCCTGACCTACGCCCTGGCGGCGGTGCTGGTCATGACCTGGCTGGGACAGGACCGCCAGGAGTCGCGCCAGGACTTCGCCAGTGCCCTCCTGTGGACCATCTTCCTCACGGGTCTGGTGGTGACCCTGATCGCCCTGGGCCAAATCATGATCGGCGCCAAGGCCATCTACGGCTTCTGGATGCCCCAGCACTCCAACACCTTCATGGGGCCCTACGTCAACCGCAACCATTTCGCGGGCTACCTGGAGATGACCCTGCCCGTGGGCCTTTCCCTGCTGGCCATCCTGCTGCGCCGCATGAACACGGGCGGCGATGATCGGCGCTCCCAGGCGCAGGCCGGCCGGCGGCGCACCGGGGTGCTCCTGGTGGCCCTGGCCGTCCTGGTCATGCTCATCGGCCTGCTGACCTCGCTGTCGCGGGCGGGCGTGCTCTGCTGGGCCGGGGCCCTATGCCTGCAATTGCCCGTGCTGCTCTTCATGGTCCGGCGGCGGGGCATCAAGACCCGCAACCTGGCCATCATGGGCCTGCTGATGGTGGTCCTGGTGGCCTGGCTGGGTTCCAGCGATTGGGCGCGCCTGGGCGAACGCGTCGGCTCCGCGATCTATTCCCGCGACCTGAGCCGCGACATGCGCTACCAGTTGTTCAACGACACCTTGCGCATGTCCGGCGACTTCCCCGTGTTGGGAGTGGGGCTGGGCTCCTACCAGCAGGTGCTGCCCATGTACAAGACCATCGAGCGGCAGGTCTTCATCGACCACGCCCACAGCGACTATCTGGAGTTCCTGGCCGAAACCGGCTGGGTGGGAGCCCTGGGGTTCCTGGCCTTCCTGGCGGCGGTGCTTCTGGTGGGCGGGCGCGCCGTGGTGACGACCATGCGCCAGGGCCCCCGCGTCTCGGAGCACCAGGCCAACGCGGCCATCATGACCTGCGGCGTACTGGCCGGGGTGGTGGCCATGTCCCTGCACGGCCTGGTTGATTTCAACTTGCGCATTCCGGCCAACGCGCTTTTGTTCTTCGTCCTGTGCGGGGCCACCCTGGCCCTGGCCCCGGCGGCGGCCCGGTCCCGCGGGGCCGGCTCGCGCGGCGGCTTGGATGTGGTGAGGGATGCCCGCGGGGCCTCGCGGTCGAGCGCGCCGGCCACCAGCCCGGCGGACTAGTATACGCCCATCTTCTTGAGGATAAGCCTGGCGCGCCTGTGGTTGGGGTCGAGCTTGAGGGCCCGGTGCACGTCTTCCACCGCGCTGGTCTGGTTGCCCAGTTGGCGGTCCACCTCGGCCAGGTTGGTCCAGACATCGGCCGTGCCCGGGTTGTCCGTTAGGGCCTTCTGCAAGGCCAGGCGAGCCTTTTCCAGTTGGCCCGAGGAGGCCAGGCATTCACCCAGGGCCGCCAGGGCCTCGAAGCTGCCCGGGTGCAGTTCCAGCACCGTCCGCAATAGCCGCTCGGCCCCCGCGTAGTCCTTGAGACGGCAGGCATAGCCGGCCAGGAGAGACCAATGCTTGGGGTCCGGCCGCGAGCTGGAGAGGGCCTCCCGCACCGCCTCACGCACCGCCTCGTCGCCAAAGGCATCGGGGAAGGCGTTCAGATAGCCCAGCATCAACTGCCACCCGCGGGGATCGTCCGGATTGGCCTTCAGATAGGCGCGCACCACCAGCAGGCCATCGGCCGGGCGGCCGTTTTTGCCCAGGGTCTGGGCCAAGGCGCGGTATTCGTGGATGCGCGGCCCGTTGGGCAGGTCAGCGATCAAAGGGACGCGCACCCGCTCCCAGGCGGCGTCGTCCAGCCGCGCCAGGGCGCTGCCCAGGCGGACGAAATCCTCCTCGAACCAGGGATTGAGAAGGCGCAGGACCTGATAGTCGCGCGTCAGGCCCAGGCAATTGTCATAGGCCCGGCCGGCGACCTTGAGGTAGGCCGCATGGTCCGGGTAGCGGATTAGCATCAGAGCCCGGCCATAGTTGCGGCAGATGTCCTCCACCTGGGCCGGCTCCGGCGGCGCGTTCATGGGCAGGGAGGCGTTCAGCACGTCGCCGCGCAGCTCGTAGTAGTAGGCGCGGGTGGGGTTGAGGCGTAGCGCCGTCAGCAGGGTGGGCTGACAGGGCGCGTAGGAGGGGCCGGCCTGGCCCGAGTTCACGCAGAGGATGGACAGGTCCTGGTAGATCAGGTCCCAGGTGGGAGTCTGGCGCAGGGCCAGGAGGAGTTCCGCCCGCTGCTTGTCCAGGCCAGCGGCGGAAACCTGCCCCAGATTGCGCAAGTCGTCCCGCAACTGCCAGCGATAGCGTATGAGGAAGGGACTCGTGGGATCCCAGTCCAGGGCCCAGCCGATGTTCTGCATGGCTATGCCGGACAGGTCCCGCAGGTGTTCAGGTGTGGGGTGGTTGGCCATTTCGGCCCTGGCCATCTGGGCCTTGCGCAGGTAATGGTCGCCCACGGCCCAGCGCACCACCGGCACCATGATCGCCACGGCCAGGAGGCAGAGCAACCCGCGGCCCAGGTATTTGGCGGCCATGCTCAAGGGGCCCAACCCTCCAGCCGGCTGACTATCCTCAGGCGGCCGCCCTCGGGGCCGAGTCACGGCCGCTGGACTTCTTCCTCACCCTTCGGCCATGCTGGGAATCAGAGCCTCCGCCGTACTCGTAGGAGTAGTAGTAGCGGTAGCGATAACCCTCGTAGTAGTAGTCCGAGCGGGAGTTCACAGTGCGGTTCAGCACCGACCCCAGGACCTTCACGTCCGACAGGGCCAGCTTGTCACCGGCCTGCTTGAGCACGTGGGCCGGGGTCTTGCCCGCCGCCGTGACCATGACCACGCCGTCGGAGAGCCGTCCCAGGATCATGGGGTCGGCCACCGGCATGATGGGCGGAGAGTCGATGATTATGATGTCATAGTGCTTGCTGGCCACGGTCATGAGCTGGGCCATCAGGGGTGACTGCAGGAGTTCTGAGGGGTTGGGAGGAATGGGGCCGGAAGGGATGAGGTCCACGTTGGTCCACACCCCCTTCAGGATGGCCTTGTTCACGTCCACGGCCCCGGTGAGAATGGAGCTGAGTCCGCTTTCACGGCTGACGCCCCACACTTTGTGTTGGCGTGGCTTGCGCATGTCGGCGTCCACCAGCAGGGTGCGGTTGCCGGCCGTGGCGAAGACGAGCGCCAAATGGGAAGCCACCATGCTCTTGCCTTCCTGGGCCATGGCGCTGGAAACCACGATGACCTTGGGTGGGGCCTGGGCCCGCGAAAGGGTTATGGCCGTGCGCAGGTTGCGGAAGGCCTCGTCCACCCCTCCGGATGAGGTGAAGCTGGCCGGCAAGGCCCCGGGGCTGGGCGGTTCCCCCTTGCCCGAGCGCAACGGCGCCGCCTCGTGATAGGGGATATGTCCCAGGTTGGGCACGGAGAGGAGCTTCTCGACCTCCTCGGGGAACTTGATGGTGTCGTCCAGGTATTCCAGGAAAAACCCCAGGCAGAGCGACAGGACCACGGCCAGGCCTGTGCCGGCCACGCCCCAGAGCACGACTTTGGGGCTGACGGGGCTGTTGGGCTTCTTGGCCGGGTCCACCACGACCACCATGCCCACGTCGATCTCCTCGGAGACGCGGGCCTCCTTGGCCTTGGAGAGCAGCATGTCATAGAGGTGCTGGTTGGTGTCCACCTCGCGCTTGAGCACACCGTAGGCGATGGCCTTCTTGCGCACGGCCATGGCCTCGTTCTTTTGGTTTTCCAAGGCTTCGGCCAAGGACCTCTCGCGGGCCATCGCCACCTCGTACTGGTTGCCCAGGGCCGACACCATCTTGCTCACCTCGGCGTGCAGGTCGTTGTCCACGGCCTGCTTCTCGGCGCGCAGTGCGGCGATCTTGGGGTGGTTGGGGCCATAGCGCTGGGACTGCTCGGCCAGGTCCTTGGAGATGTCCAGCTGGCGCTGGCGCACGTTCTGGATAACCTGATAATTCAGGATATCCGGGATGCCCGAGAGCTTCCCGGGGTCGCGCATCATGTCCTTGGCCTGCTGGTATTTGACCTGGGCCTCCATGCGGGCGGTCTGTGCCTGCACCAGCGAGCTGTTCAGGTCGGCGATCTTCTGGGCCGAGATGTCGTTGTACTGGTCGGAGATGAAGGTGGCCAGCCGCTGCTCTTCCATATATTTCTGAAGGGCCAGTTGGGAGGCCTCCAGCTTGTGACGCTGCTCCTCGATGCGCTTGGACAGGAAGTTGATGGCGGTCTGGGTCAGCTTGAGGCGATGGTCCAGGGTGTAGTCCACGTAGGCCTGGGCCACGGCGTTGGCCACCGTGGTGGCCAGTTCGGGGCTGAGGGAGATGAAGGTGATGTTCACCAGACGGCTCTGGCGCACCGGTTCCACGCCCAGCCGGTCCTTGAATCCCTTCAGCGCCAGGTCGATCAGCTTCTCCTCGGGCAAGGGCTTGCCGTCAATCTTGATCTCGCGGATCTCCGTGGGGACGAACTCGGGAATGTCGTAGAGCTTCAGCTTCTGGATGACGTTCTCGGCCAGCGTGCGGCTCTCGATGATCTTGTACTGGGTCTGGTAGAATTCCATGTTGGAGGTGTCTTGGGCAAAGGCCTCCTGGATGGACATGGGACGCGTGGAGCTCTGCTCGATCATCACCACGGTCTGCGCCTGATACTTTTTGGGCGACAGCACCAAAACCAGCGCCACCACCACCAGTATGGCCAGGAAGCAGGCGGTGATCGGCCAGCGCCGGCGGATGAGTATGTCCACATAATCCCGCAGGTGCGGCGTACGCAGGTCGGTTGTTAGTGCCATGATTGTACGATCCTAGAAAAGGCTTTGCGGAACGACGATGACGTCGTTGGGAATAATCTGGGTGTCCTTGTTCTTGTCACCACTGAGCACGTCGTTCACGGGCACCGATATGGTGATCTCCTTGCCCTTTTCCAGCCTGACCACCCTGGTTCGATTGCCCGCCGCCTTGTCGGTGAGGCCGCCGGCCATGGTGATGGCCTCCACCACGCTTATGGGCCGGTTCTTGAGCTTATAGTAACCAGGCTGGCGCACCTCGCCGGTAACGAAGAAGCGCGGCGCCTCCGGCACATAGACCACGTCCTTGTCGGACATGCGCAGATTGTATTCGGGATGGCTTCCCTTGGTCAGGGACTCCAGGTCGATGATCATGGAGATGCGCTGGGACTGACCACCGGGGCCGGGTAGGGAGCGAAGCAGCCGGATGGAATTGGCGGAAACCTCGCCCTTGTCGTCGAACTTTATGCCGCCGGCCTTGGCCAGGATCTCCAGGAGCTGCTCGTTGCCCTCCAGGAAATAACCGCCAGGGGAGTTTACGGCGCCCATGACCAGTACCCGCCGGCTGCGGAACTCCTTGAGCTGCACCGTCACATGAGGCTCGCGCAGGAACCCGCGTTCCATGTAGCGCTTCTCGACAATCCTTTCAATTTCCCTGGGGGACTTGGCGGTAACGTTGATCTGGCCGATCAGGGGCAGGGTGATGTTGCCCTCGGTGGAGACCCGTATGTCGTCGCGGGAAAGCTCGGGCTCGTCAAAGACGCGCACGCTGATGACGTCCATGCCGCCCACCCGGTACTCCTCCTCGCGGGCCGCGCGGGGGTCCGTCTTGAGGTACTCTGGGACGGTCATCAAACGCGCGTTGCTGAACTCGCCGCGCAGGTCCTCGGGCAACTGCGCCGCCTCCTTGGGGGCCACCTTCAGGGTGGCCTTGGCCTTTTCGATCAGGTCCTCCTCGCCGTCCAGGGATTGGGTCTGGGGACCTGCTGGTTGGCTGGTCAGCGAGCTGTCCCAAAGACTGCGGCTTCCCGCTGTTTCGGCGTGGGCTTGCTGAGGCGGGCCGCAAAGCATGATCGCCAGGGCCGCCAGCAGGGGAAGCACGCTCCAAAACAACTCGCGGCGGCTCTTGACCCGGTATGGACGATCAAGGGTGGTGATTGGCATTTTTTAATAACATCCAACCGTTGTCTGTAACTTTTCTCGAGATGCCGGGGAGAGGGCGCCTTTTGGCCCCATACAATGACTTAGGCTGTAAACCATAGCACAATGTCGGTTGCATGGCAATTGCCGCCCCCCCAGCAAGGTCCTTGCCGGGCTCCGGCGGGACCTTTCGGAGCGCGATCAGCCCCCCGCCACTCCCAAAAGTGGCGGACCTGGC
>JAKAGJ010000130.1 GCA_021815655.1 Deltaproteobacteria bacterium
TTTATCCCCGCCCCCTTTTTTGCCTTGCCCGTGCCCCTCTGTCAGCCGCAAGCCTGTTTACCGGCCGCCAGGCCCCACGCTTTTGTCCTTTGACATAGAGGGGCGGCTTCGGGGATGATTGTACGGAAGTCTGCATCGGAAGGACCAAGGAGGCGGCATGGCCCAAGATTTGGACACGACCATCCTGGAGGCCCTGGACAAGGAAGACCCCAACCTGGTGCGGGCGGCCTGCATCATGGCCGGCGCGCGCCAGCTCGTCCAGGCCGAGCGCGGGCTCTTGAAGGCCCTGGGGCACAAGGCCTGGCAGGTGCAGGCCGAGGCGGCCAAGGCCCTGGGGCTCATCGGCTCCAAGGGCGCGGTGCCCTTCCTGCGCCGGGTGCTCAAGGCCTCCGACGCCGACCTGCGCCAGAAGATGCTCACCGCCGCCGCCGAGACGGGCAAGGCCGCCGCCGAGCCCGGCGGTGACGAGACTCACCCCGAGGCGCGCCGGGCCGCCGCCGTGGCCCTGAACCGCATCGAGCCTTCCATCACCCAGGACGCCCTCTTGGCCGCCCTGGGCGCCGACCAGCCGGCGCTGTTGGGCGCGGCCATGGCCGGCCTGGCCAACCTGGAGGCGCCGGTGGGGCGGGAGCGCATGGTGGAACTCTTGGGCCACGCCGACCCCGGCGTGCGCAAGAACGCCGCCGCCTGCCTGGGGCGCCTGCGCGAGGTCAGGGCCCTGACGGGGCTCTTGGCCCTCTTGTCCGATGCCGACAAGGACGTGCGCAAGGAGGCGGCCATCGCCCTGAATCACATCAAGGACCGCCAGGCCATCGGCCCCCTGGCCGGCTTGATGGACGACGCCGACGCCGAGGTGCGCCGGGTGGCGGCCATCGCCCTGGGCAACACCAAGAGCCGCGAGCCCATTCTGGTGCAGGCCCTGGTGCGGGGCCTGAGCGACCGCGAGGCCAGCGTGCGCCAGGCCTGCCTTTCGGCCCTGGCCAACCTCAAGGCCACGGGCGCCCTGGAGGCCGCCGCCGCGCTCCTGGGCGATACCCACGAGGCCGTGGCCCGCCAGGCGGCGGTGACCACCGGGGCCTTGTCCCTGGCCCGCGAGCGCCCGGACTACGACAGCGACTAGGCCGGCCTGGTTGCCGTAAGCAGCGGCCGGCCTGCCGAAACCCCCGGGGCGGCCTCCTCGGCCCCCCGGTACAACCGCCTGACATCCCAGAACTATGCCCCAGGGCCCGCTTCGGCGGGCTCCTTGCATTGCTGCCGCCTGACCCCTTTGCCTGGGGTCTGGAGGCAAGATGCCGGCCCGCCTGTTCTTCATCGCCTGCCTGGCCCTGGGAGCCTGCGCCTGCGCCGCCGGCGTGAGTCCCCCGCCGCCGGCGTCCTACCCCTTTGGCCAGGCGCCGCCGCCGGCCCAGGCCCCGGGACAGGGCTGGTGGGTTTTATTCCTGGCCGGCTTGGCCTTGGGGGCGGGGCTGGCCGCCCTGGGCCGCTGCTGGCTGCGGGAACGCGCCCTGCGCCGGGCCCAGGGCCGGCTGCTGGCGGCGGACGCGGGGCGGTTGCTTTTATTGCTGGACCTGCTGGAGGACCTTATGGCCCGTGCCGTCCGGCGGGGTCGGGTGGTGAGCCTGCGCGACTGGCTGCGCGCCAAGGGACGGGGGCCGGGCGGCCGGCTGTAGGGGGCGGCCTGGCTGGGGGGAACAGGCTCTAGAAAAACAGCCCCGCCGCCGCGTCGGCCAGGCGCAGCCCCAGGGCGGTGGGGCGCAGGCGGCCCGGCTCCAGCCTGGCCCAGCCTTGGGCCAGGAGTCGCGCCAGGGGCTGGCTCCAGCGCCGGCGGAGGTCCTGGCCCAGGAGGGCTCTCAGGCGCTCTAAGTCCACGCCCTCCGCGGTGCGCAGGCCAAGCATCACCAACTCCTGGGCTTGCTGGTCGGGTGTCAGTTCCTCGCTGAACTCCAGGAGCGGATGCCCCGCCACCACCCCCGCCACATAGGCCTCCACGTCGGCCGCCCAGGCCCAGCGCCGGCCGGCCAGGTGGCCGTGGGCGCCCGGCCCCAGGGCCAGGTAGTCCCCGCCGCGCCAGGTGTCCTGGTTGTGGCGGCACTCCCGCCCCGGCCGCGCGAAGTTACTCACCTCGTAACGCTTTAGCCCCGCGGCCTCCAAGAGCCCCAGGGCCGTATCCTCCATGGCCAGCACCGTATCCTCGTCCGGTAGCGGGGGCCGCCCCTTGACATAGGCCCGGCCAAAGGGCGTGGCCGGCCCCAGGGTCAGCTCATAGAGGGAGATATGATCCGGCGCCAGTTCCAGGGCCGCCAGGATGTCGGCCCGGGCCGCTTGCCGGGTCTGCCCGGGCAGGGCGTAGATCAAATCCAGGCTCAGATTGGCCAAGCCGGCGGCGCGGGCCTGCATGAAAGCCCGCCGGGTGTCGGCCGGGGAGTGGCGGCGCCCCAGGGCCTGGAGCAGCCCCGGCTCAAAGCTCTGGGCGCCCAGGCTCAGGCGGTTGACCCCGGCCTGCTTGAGGGCCTTGAGCTTGCCCAGGCTCAGGCTGCCGGGGTTGGCCTCCAGGGAAACCTCGCAGTCCGGGGCCAGCGTCAGGCTGCTGGTCACCGCCTCCAGCAGCGCGGCGATGGCCTGGGCCGGCAGCAGGCTGGGGGTGCCGCCGCCCAGGTAGACGTGGGCCAGGGCGCGTCCCCCGGCCAGGGGCGCGATCATCTCCAAATGGCGCAGCAGGGCCGGGATCAGCGCCCGGGCTTGGCCGGCCGCGTGGGGCTGGGCGAAGAAGTCGCAATAGGGGCAGCGGCCGGCGCAGAAGGGCAGGTGGATATAGAGGCCGCAGGGTGCCCCTGCCGGCGTATACGGGTCGGTTGGCGCCATCTCTTGACCGGGCTTGCCGGCTCCCGTTGAAGCCTGTGACGGTCCGCCATGGGGCGGCGCGCCCGAGGGTGCCCCTGCCGGCGTATACGGGTCGCTTGGCGCCATCTCTTGACCGGGCTTGCCGGCTCCCCTTGCAGTCCGTCGAGTCATGCCGCCAGGCTGCATGCCCGAGGGTGAGTGGGGGGAGCCTCCCCTTGCTTGGGAAGCTCCCCCCAGTGCTCAGGCCGCTTGCCGTGCCCTTAAGGCCTGTGGGCCTAGCCCTGCTTGGCCTTGCTCAGCTCCTCGTCCTTGAGCACCCGGCGCAGAACCTTGCCCACCATGGTCTTGGGCAGGTCCTGGCGGAACTCCACCTCCGAGGGCACCTTGTAGTGGGTCATGTTCTCCTGGCACCAGGCGATGATATCCTGCTCGCTGACCTTGCCCACGCTCTCGGGCTTGAGCACCACGAAGGCCTTGAGTATCTCGCCCACCTTGGCGTGGGGCAGCCCCACCACCGCCACCTCCAGGATGTCGGGGTGGGAGAACAGGTAGTCCTCCACTTCCTTGGGGAAGACGCTGTAGCCCTTGTGCTTCACCAGGTCCTTGGCCCGGTCCATGATGAAGATCCAGCCGCGCTCGTCCATGTAGGCGATGTCGCCGGTGTAGAGCCAGCCGTCGCGGATGGTGCGGGCCGTCTCATCGGGGCGGTTGTAGTAGCCCTTCATCACCTGGGGGCCCTTGACGCACAGCTCGCCCACGCCCTCGGGGCCCAGCGGCATCTGCTTGTCGCCGGTCTCCAGGTCCATGATCTTGCAATCGGTGTTGGGGTAGGGCAGGCCGATGGAGCCCATGACCCGCTCCTTGCCCGCCACGGGGTTGAAGGGGTTGGCGGTGACCACCGGCGAGGCCTCGGTCAGCCCGTAGCCTTCCACCACCAGGGCGCCGGTCTTCTTCTCGAAGGCCATTTGCACCTCCCGCGGCAGGGGACCGGCCCCGGAGGTGCACTTGGTCAGGGAGCTCAAGTCGTACTGCTCCAGCCCCTGGGTGTGGTTGATCTTGTTGAACAGCACCGCCACGCCCGGCATTATCAGCTCCACGCCCTGGCCCCATTTCTGGATCTGGGCCGCCCATTCCAGCATGGACTCCGGCGGCCGGGGGAACAGGAGCTGGAAGCCGCCGGTGGCCACGGCGGTGTTCATGACGCAGGTCATGGCGAAGATATGGAACAGGGGCAGGATGCCCACGGTGCCGCCGCGCTGGAAGTCCTGGCCCAGCCAGGCCTTGCTGGCCAGGGCGTTGGACACCAGATTGCTGGCCGTGAGCATGGCGCCCTTGGGGGTGCCGGTGGTGCCGCCGGTGTACTGCAACACCGCCAGGTCGTTGGCCGCGTCCACCGCCACCTGGGGCACCTGGGGGGCGGTCTTGATAAGATCGGTGAACTTCAGGGCGTTTTGCGGCATGTCGCCGCCGGGAATCTTCTTGAGCAGCTTGCCCAGGAACTTCTTCACCGGGCTCATGCCCGTCAGGTCCACGATGTTGGTGCCGATGAGGTGCTTGACCTTGGTCTGGCCCAGCACCTTTTCCGCCGCCGGGTAGACCGAATCCAGCACCACGAAGGCCTTGGCCCCGGAGTCGTTGAGCTGGTGCTTGATCTCCAGCGGCTTGTAGGTGGGATTGATGGCCGTGGTCACCAGGCCCAGGCGCTGGCAGGCAAAGAAGGTGACCACGAACTGGTGGGAGTTGGGCAGCATCATGGCCACCACGTCGCCCTTGACCAGCCCCAGCCCGTGGAAGGCGGTGGCCAGGCGGTCCACCAGGTTGTCCAACTGACGGTAGTTGATGACCGAATCCAGGAAAACCAAGGCCTTGTCATCGGGGTAGCGGCTGGCGGCGTCGCGCAGCAGGTCCCCCATGCTGAGGTTGGGGATATCGATCATTTTGGGCACGCCCACGGGCCAGTCGCCATACCAGGGGCGGGCTCCTAGGTCCTCGGCCATAGGTCCTCCTTGAGGGGCGAAATTCCCCCTCTCTTGTATGGGGTTTGCGCAGGCGGGCGCGAACGAAGGTTAACCCAATCGTTGAGCTTATGTCAACGTGAGCCTGCGGCCCTGGGCGGGTCCAGGGCAGTCATTTGACCGGCGATGACCTCCACGGGCAGAACGGCGGCCTGGTTGGAGAACCGCAGCAGGTAGCGGCCGGGCTGCACGGGCAGGGGACGGTCGCTGATGCCCGCGCCCAACGGGCGCTCCTTCAGGTCCAGCACCTGGTAGGGCTGGCTCAGGCCGGCCTTGTCGCGGCGCACCAGGATGCCGCCCAGCAGCGGCATCTCCAGGATGAGTTTTTGGCCGGGAGCCAGGCTGAACTCCCGGCCCCAGACCGGCACCACCTGGGCCTGCAAGTGGTAGCGGCCGGGCAATAGCGGCATGGCGCTGCCGGTGTAGCCGGTGCCGGCGGGCTTGAGCCCCAACTTGTCTTCCAGGTTGAAGGGCACCCGCCAAGGGCCGCTGGGGCCATTGAGCTTGAGGTTGAGGCTGCCCTGGGGGCCGGTCACCAGCTCCACCTGCTTGCCGGCGCCCAGCTCCACGGTCCAGGTCAGGGGCGGGCGGAGGACCTTGACCCGGTATACCCCCGCCGGCAAAACGGCCTGGTAGGGGGTGCGCTTCTCGGGCATCTCCACCTTGCCGGTGTCCAGGTTGGCCACGCTGGCCACCCAGGGCAATTCCCGCCCCTGGGGGTCCAGGGCCTTGACCGCCAGGCGGCCGGTGCCGCCGGCCCACAGCCGGGTCTGGCCGCTCACCGCCACGCTGACCATGGGCGGGGGCTTGGCCGGCCCCAGGGCCGAGCCGGCGGGCCAGCTAACCTGGTAGACCCCGGGCAACAGTTGGCAGGGCCGGCCGCTCTGCCCCCGGCGCTCCAGGTCCAGCTGGTCGCGGCGCCCCAGGCCGTAGACCAGGGACAGGGGCCGGTTCTCGGCGTCGTGGGCCAGGACCAGCAGGCTGGCCGGGCTCAAGCCCATGAGCACCGCCCGGTGCAGGAGCGGGGAAGCCTGGTCGGCCTTGGCCACCCGGAAATAGGCCCCGCCGGCCTGGAGGGCAAATTCTTGCAGGGATTTTTGGGCCGCCTCGGCGGGGGCCAGGGCCAGGACTTGGCCGAAGATGTCCTCGGCGTCCCCAAGCGGCCAGCCGCCCTCCAGGCGGCCGGTGCCGCCCAGGAGGAGCAAGGTGCCGGGGCGGTGGTCCTTAAGCCAGGCCGTGGCCAGCTTGATTCCCGCCGCCAGGTCGGCCCCGCCACCCAGGCGGGGCAGCACCAGGTTGGTTTCCCTGAAATCCAGGGCCGGCCGGGGGGAGAGGAACTCCCGGGCCTGGCCGGGGCCGCCGCCCACCACCCACAGCCCCGCCCGCACCCGCAGGGGCAGGCTCAGGAGCTCGCTCTGCAAGGCCGGCTCCAGGATGTCCAGGCGGGTGCCGCCCAGCCAGGGCTCGGTCATGTCCGCCGAGCAATCCACCACCACGGCCAGGTGCCAGGGGGCGTTTGCCAGGGCCTCGGCGCCCCGGGCCAGGGCCGGCCAGCCCCCCAGCAGGGCCGCCAG
>JAKAGJ010000131.1 GCA_021815655.1 Deltaproteobacteria bacterium
ACGCCGCCCAACACGTGGTAATCCTGGGCGTTGACCAGGTAGCCGTCCTTGTCCAGATGGAACTGGCCGGCGCGGGAATAGAACAGGGAGACTCCCTTGGGCTGGCGCAGGGTGAAGAAGCCCTCGCCCTTGATAGCCATGTCCAAGGGGTTGTCGGTGTTCTCCGGGGAGCCCTGGTCCATGACGTTGCTGGCGACCTCGTAGGAGCCGTTGCCCACCTGCTGCACATTTTCATTGCCGGTGTATATCTTGCTGGCCATGATGTCGCTGAAGTTGGCGCGGGTGCCCTTGAAACCGACGGTGCTCTGGTTGGCCACGTTGTCGGCCACGCTGTTGAGGGCGCTGGTGTGCGACTGGACGCCGGCGATACCGTTGTACAGGGATGGCATTTGCATGGTAGCGGTCCCTTCCTTGGGCAAACCTTGCCTAGGCTATCTCTCCGCCAGATTATCAAGCAACTACGGTGCCAGCCGGGGCTCGATGGCTATCGCCTTGTATTTTCACGGTGCTAACATGGCAGAGCTGGCCCAGGCCGCCGGAGGAAGGGCATTATTTGCCCGCCGAGACCCGGCCAGGGCCCGGGCCGTGTCAGCGTGGTAATCTCCATGCCGATGCCAAACCACCCCGCCAGCCGCCAGGGAGCCTCCGCCATGTCCGATCTCATTCTGCCCCCGGCCATCACCGCCTGGCCGGCCACCCGGGTGCACCAGGACCAGCCCCAGACCCTGCCCGAGAAGGCCGCCGTGGAATTGCCCTTTGAGTTGCGCCTCAACGGCCGCTCCCATACCGTGCTCATGGTCAGCCCCCTGCTGCTGGAGGAGCTGGCCCTGGGCTTGTGCCTCAGCGAAGGGCTGGTGGACTGCCTGGCGCAGGTGCGGTCCGTGGTCCTGGGCCAGGCCCAGGTGCCGGGGGTGGGGGCGGTGGTCTGGGCCGACGTGAGCCTGCCGCCCGAGGTGGCCCGGCGGGCCAAGGTGCGGCGACTGGCGCCGGCGGCCACCTCCTGCGGGCTGTGCGGACTGGAGTCCTTCTCGGAGCTGGGGCGCGGCCAGCCGCCCCTGGCCGGCGACGGACCCCAGGTGGAACTGACGAACCTCTTTGGGCTCTTGGCGGCCATGGAGCAGGGGCAGATGGTCTTCCACGCCACCGGCTGCACCCACGCCGCCGCCCTGGGCGACAGCCAGGGCCGGCTCCTGGCCCTGGGCGAGGACGTGGGGCGCCACAACGCCCTGGACAAGGCCATCGGCCTGGCCCTCAAGGCCGGGGTGGACCTGGGCGGCTGCGTGGCGGTGCTCAGCGGACGCCTGAGCTACGAGATGGCCCTGAAATCGGCGCGGGCGGGCATACCTCTCCTGGCCTCGGTCTCGGCCCCCACCAGCCTGGGCTTAAGCCTGATGCATCGCCTCAACATCACCCTGGTGGGATTCCTGCGCGGCCAGCGGGCAACGGTCTACACCCACCCCCAGCGGGTGCTGGTGCGGGGCCAGGCCCTGGCGGCGGCGGGTCCTATTCCGGAATAGCGGGTTATACCAAGTTGAGGGTGCCGCGCGGGCGTCCTGGCCCGTGCGGCATCGGCTTGGCAAGACCGCGCTTATGCCCGGCCGATAGGCCATCAAGGCCATGAATGGCTTTGACCGCGGATTTGGCGCTAGGGCCAGCCCAGCGACCAAGCCGGCTCCAGGGCCTGCACGCGCACCAGGCTACCGGCGGCCAGGTGCTCCTGCCCCTGCTTCAAGCACACAATACCCTGGGAGCCGGCCATGGTCTTGAGGCGACCGGCCAGGGGCAGGGGATGAAAGCGGGGCAGGGGTTGGGCCGGCTCCAGGCGGCCGTGAAAGAACTGGGTCCAGTCGCGCTCGCCGGCCAAGTCGGCGGCCAAGAGGGCCGGCCGCTGGGGCAGGCCGGGGCGGGGATGCCCGGCCATGCCCAAGAGGCCCGGCAGGGCCAGTTGCAGGAAGGCCATCTCGTTGGAGGGCGGCCCCCCGGGCAGACAGAAGACGGGCTTGCCCTGGATCAACCCCAAGGCCACGCCCTTGCCCGGCCCCATGCGCACCCGCCGGAAGATCAAATCCAAGCCCATGTCCTTGAGGGTGCCCACCACCAGGTCGCGCTCGCTGAGCCAGGCCCCGCCGCTGGTGAGCAGGGCGTCGCAGTCGGCCAGGAGTTCCTGGGCCCCCAGGGCGATTTCGTGGGCCTGGTCGTCGCGCACCAGGGTGCGGTGTGCCAGGCCGTGCAGCTCCAGCCAGGCGGCCAGGCTCACCAGGTTGCTGGCATAGACCGCGCCCGTCGGCAGGGGTTCGCCGGGGGCCACCACCTCGCGGCCAGTGGCCAAAAGCCCCACCCGGGGGCGGGGGTGGGCCCAGGCCTCGAAGCAGCCGGCCGCGGCCAGGAGCCCGGCCAGGGCCGGGGCCACCACCTGCCCGGCCTGCACCACCACCTGACCCGGGGCCACGTCGCTGCCCGCCGGGTAGACGTTCTTGCCCGGGGGGGCGTCGGCCAGGCCCCGCACCAAGTCACCCTCCTGGCGGGCGAACTCCCGGGCCAGCACGGCGTCGGCGCCGGGGGGCAGGGCCGCCCCGGTGGTCACCCGCACCGCCTGCCCCGGCCCCACGCGGGGGCCGGCCGGCTCGCCGGCCTGGCCGCTGCCCACCAGGGTCAGGGTCACGGGATTATGGGCCGCGGCCTGCTCAAGGTCGCGGCTCCGCACGGCGTAGCCGTCCTTGGTGCAGGCGGTCACCGAGGGCGAGGCCACGCAGGCCGTCACCGGCTGGGCCACCACCAGCCCCGTGAGCTGGGCCAGGGGCAGCAGGCGGGCGGGCAGGCGCGGCAGGCGTTGGCGCACCAGGGCCGAAGCTTCCAGGAAGTCCACGTAATCACGAGGCATGGCCGCTGCCTTTCCGGGCTGGGACGCGCCGGCCCATTCTGCTATGCTGTAGCCCAGCGACGCCTTCTCTACTACAACGAGGACCAGCCCATGAGCCCATCCGAGCAGCAACCCGTGACCATCTGCGGCCTGGACCTGCCCGCTTTCCTGCTCCGGGCCGAGGAGTTCCACGGCCATGTCTCGCCGGGCGTGGTCCTGGGCGGCTTTCTGCTGGAGGCCGCCTGGGAGGGTCAGGGCGACACCCCCTATCTCAACGCCGTGGTGGAGACGGTGGTCTGCCTGCCCGACGTGGTGCAGATGCTCACCCCCTGCACCCTGGGCAACGGCTTCATGCAGGTGCTGGACTGGGGCAAGTTCGCGCTGACCCTCTACGACCGCCAGACCCTGACCGGCTTTCGCGCCTGGGCCGACCGCCAGGCCATCGCGCGCGTGCCGGAGATCGCCGGCTGGTTTCTGCGCAACGGCCAGCCCCTGCCCAAGGAGGAGGTGGTGCGCCACATCGCCGCCCATGGCCGCCAACTGGCGCGGGTGGCTCCGGTGAGCCTGCCCCGGCCCCTCAAGCCCGCCGAAAAGGTGGCCACCGGCCCTTGCCCCCAGTGCGGGGAATCCTATCCCCTGCGCTGCGGCCAGCGCTGCCTGGCCTGCCAGGGCCAGGCCTATTATCAAGGCTGAGCCCCTTCGGCCGCCAAGTCAAGCCGACTGATCCCGCCGCGCCTAGGTCTATGAGCCCTGGACCGGGCGGGGATTTTCCTCGAAATATTTCAGAGCCGCCAGGTCCAGATGCCAGGTGGCCAGGTCATCCAAGAGGGGGATCACCGGGCCGGACAGGCAGCGCAGGTCCAATGTCTTGAGATGCAGGCCGCAGCGGCGGCACAGGTCCAGGCGAAAGCCCTCCTCGCCTTCGGGCAAGAGCACCACCAGGTCCTCGGATTCCTGGTTCTCGCAGAAAGGACACTGTCGGCGGGGATAGGGCCAGACCGTCTCGCACAGGGAGCAGTGCAGGCGGCGGTGGCCGCCCTCGCCATCCAGGGAGGCCAGGCGGGGCGCCCCGCCGCAGACCGGGCAGTGCCCGGCCGGCCAGCGGGTCAGGTCCAGCCCCTCGCACGCGGCCTGGGCCAGGGCCAGCAGGCCCGGCCGCAGGGCCAGGCGCAGGAACAGGTTCAGTACCTGGGGGTCAAGGCCCTGCTCCTGGGCCGTCTTTTCCTGGGCCTGCAGGTCGCCGGCCAGCACCGCCGTGAGCACCGGCCGCAGGGTCTGGTCAGGCAGGGCCAGCAGCCGCTCCAGGCCGGCGGCCTGCTCCCGCCCCCCCTTGCGCGCGGCGGCCTTGGCCGCCAGGCGGGCCAGAAGCGCCCGGGTGCGCTCCATATCCAGGGGCAGCTCCGCCGGAATGAACAGCGAGCGCCCCTCGGGGAAGCCGGGGCCGGGCCCCGGGGTAGGGGCCGGTACCGGGAGAGGGTCTTGCTGGCTCAGGCCCAGCAGATCGCCCATCCAGGCGACCACCTCGCCATAGGCCGGTTGGCGCCGGCGGATGGCCGCCACCTTGTCCTTGATCTGTTCCGGGCTGGGCTGCGGGCACATGGGCGATTCTCCCGCCGGGGCCTTGGCTCCGGCCAAATGACGAGGGAGCCCCGTGATGGCCGGGGCTCCCTCGAATTTACCCGCGCGGGCGCGTCCAGGCAAGGGGCGGCCCGTCCAGGGCTTAAGCGTACTCGGAGTACTTTTTCTTGTCATCCACCACCAGGTACAGGACCCGCACGTCGTCGGGGTCCAGTATCTGGGCCTTGTCGCCGAACTTCTTCTTGGCCTCGGCCAGGCGCTCCTCGCTGAGCTTCTTGATCTCGGCCTCGTCACCAAACACCAAGGCCCCGGTGGGGCAGCTCTTGGCGCAGGCCGGCTTTAGCCCCTCGTTGACGCGCATGTAGCACATGTGGCACTTGGCCACCTGGCCGCCCTTGGCGTCCTGGCGAGGGATGTCGTAGGGGCAGGCCTTGCGCACCTCCTCGAACTTCTTGCCGAACTCCTTGGTCTTCTCGGTGTAGATCACCGCGCCGTTCTCATCAATAACGATGGCGTCCTTGGCGTAGCGGTCGCCCTCGTCCTTGCAGGGCGGGGAAACGCAATGCCGGCAGGCGTCGGTGAAGAAGTACCAGGCCACGGAGTTCTTTTGGGCCGCGTGCTCGTTGAAACGCACCACGCGGTAGGTTTCATAGCCCAGGTCCTTGGGGTTCTGGTGGGAGCCCCAGTTCTTGGTCTCGGTGGCGGGCAGCTTGTTCCACTGCTTGCAGGCTACCTGGCAGCCACGGCAGGCGGTGCACTTGGTGGTATCCACCAGGAAGTACTTTCCAGGCATGGCTTACTTGCCCCCTTTCTTGACCACGTTGACCATGAAGGCCTTGGACTCCGGGATCCTGGTGTTGGGGTCGCCGGTGGAGGGGGTGAGCAGATTGGCGGAGTCGCCGCCGTGCTTGGGGTGCACCCAGCCGAAGTGCCAGGGGAAGCCCACCTCGTGCACCACTTGGCCCTGCACGTTGAAGGGCTTGAAGCGCTTGGTGACGATGGCTACCGCCTCCACCTTGCCTCGGGCCGAGGAGACCAAGCACATGTCGCCGTTGTTGATGCCCCGCATCTTGGCCAGTTCCTCGCCCATCTCCACGAACATCTGGGGCTCGCACTCCAACAGCCAGGGCTGCCAACGGGTCATGACGCCGGTCTGCCAGTGCTCGGTCACCCGGTAGGTGGTGCCGATGAAGGGGAAGCGGGGATCGCAGGAGGCGAAGTGGTCGGCTTCGCCCTTGAAAACCGGGGCCGTGGGGTTGATGCGCTGGCCGGACATAATGTTCTTTTCCACCGGGCACTCCAAGGGCTCGTAGTGCTCGGGGAAGGGACCGTCGGCCAGGCCCGGTCCGAAGATGGCGCCCAGGCCGTCGGGCCGCATGATGAAGGGCAGCTTGCCGTTCTTGGTGTCGGACATGGGCGGCCAGGGTCCGTCGGGCACGTCGCCCACCCACTTGCCGTCCTTCCACTCCAGGATGTTCTTCTTGTCATCCAGGGGCCGGCCGTAGATGTCCACCGAGGCGCGGTTGTAAAGAATGCGCCGGTTCACCGGCCAGCACCAGGACCACTCGGGGTACAGGCCCAGGCCGGTGGGGTCCTTGGTGCCCCGGCGGGCGGCCAGGTTCTTGTCGGTGTAGGACTGGGTGTAGATCCAACTGCCGCTGGAGGTGCTGCCGTCGGCCTGCAGCATGGCGAAGGCCGGCACCGGCGTGCCCTTCTTGTAGGTCTTGCCGGCGATGGTCACATCGGCCTCGAAGTAGCCGTTGATCAGCTTGGCCACGGCGTGGGCGTCGAAGTGCCCGCCCTTGGTAAGCTCGGGGCGCAGGTTCTGGATGGGCTCGGGGAAGGCCCCGCCGTCCTTGGCGTAGAGGGCGCGCACCTTCTCGAAGAGCTTGGCCATGATGTCGCCGTCGGGCAGACACTGCCCAGGCGCGTCAGCGGCCTTGTAGCGCCACTGCATCCAGCGG
>JAKAGJ010000132.1 GCA_021815655.1 Deltaproteobacteria bacterium
CTTACGTCCTTGACCCAATCGGCGATGATCTGGATCAGGCCGGCCTCCTCGGCCCCGGCCACCACCACGAACAGGAACATGAAGAAGATCAGCGTGGGCCACTCGATCTCCTTCTCCAGCATCTCCACGATGTCCACCCTGCTGATGACCAACAGCGCCGAGGCGCCGATCAAGGCCGCCACCGAGGGCTCCATGTGCAGGGCCCCGTGCACGATGAACAGGAAGATGGTGATGGCCAGGATGGCGCCGCCGATGGCCAGGAGCTTGGCGTTGGTGATCTTATAGACCTCGCGCAGATAGGCCGTCATGCGCGGCACGTCCTTGACCTCGGCTTTCTGGTAGTCCTTCTTGTACCACCACACGAAATATACGATGCACACCACCAGGCACAGCAGGCAGATCAGGGTCAGGTTGTGCACGAAGTCCACGAAGGTCAGCTTGGCGTAGGAGCCGATCATGATGTTGGGCGGGTCGCCGATGAGGGTGGCGGTGCCGCCCACGTTGCTGGCGAAGGCCTCGGGCAAGAGCAGGGCGATGGGATTGATCTTGAGCGTGCCGGCTATCTCCATGGTCACGGGGATGATCAACAGCATGGTGGTGACGTTGTCCAGGAAGGCCGAGACAAAGGCGGTGATGAACATCAGGATGCCGGCCAGGGCGTAGACGTTGCCCCTGGCGGCCTGGAAGGACTTGTAGGCCAGCCATTGGAACACGCCGGTCTTCTTCAGCACCCCGATGATTATCATCATGGCCATCAACAGGAAGATGACGTTCATGTCGATGGCCTTCATGGCGTCTTCAAAGGAGACGATGAAGTAGTCGGGGTTGAAGGTGCCGGCGGTGTAGGAGATGGTGAGAAGCAGGGCGCCGCCCAGCACCGCCGCCAGGGTGCGGTGCATCAGCTCGAAGGCGATCAGCACGTACACCGCCAACAGCACCAGGGTGGCGATCCAGAAGGCTGGAGTTAGCGCCCGCTTGATGGTGAGGTTCTGGGAGGCCAGGTAGTGGGTGTTGCCTTGCTCGTCCACGAAGTTCCGGAGTATGCGCGCCGCCGCCACCGGACCCGAGTCGTGGTAGGCCGGTTTTTTCACCTCCAGCTCCACCTTGGTCGCCGGCAGGGTGCCGGCCGGCAGCTTAAGCTCGGCCTGGTACGTGCCGTCCTTGAGGCTGACCAACTCATCCTCCAGGTGCAGCTTGCGGCCACCCACCAGGACCGCGATGGCGGCGTCCTTGACCCCCTTGCCCTGGGCGTTGGCCACCTTGCCGGAGATGACCAGGATGTCGCCGGTCTGATTGGCCTTGGCGGCGGCCGCCGGGGCGGCGGACAGGCAAATCGGCGCCAGCAGCGCCAGTAGGGCGATCCAATTCCTCATGTGGGCAATCCTTAATAGTTCGCAGGCCCAGTCCGGTAGGGGGCCGGGGCGCTGGAAGGTGTCAACCCGGCGAGCTTGACGGTACTTGTGTCCCTTCCGCCAGAATCCCGGTTGGGCAAGGTGGCCGTTGTCGGACGGGGGAAACTCCCGGGTAGAGTAATGTAAACCGGGGAAGAAACTCAAGGTCATGTTTGGGCCGCTGTCCGGCCCCGGGATCGGGCTCCCGGGCTGGCCAGGCACAAGGCAATTCACAAGGTCCGGTGATTGGTATAGGATCAATGAGACAAGCCATCCCCTGTCGGGGAATATCCCTGGTCTTTGGAACCATGACCGGCGGTTGCCCGGCAGCGTTCCAGCCGCGCCCCGCAAAGGAGCCCAAGATGACCCGATTCGCCAAACGCCTGGCCGTAACCTGGTGGGCCGGGGGCCTGCTGGCCCTGCTGCTCTTGACCTGGAGCGCCCCCCTGGCGGCCATGGAGGCGCCCGGGGCCGACGCCGAGGCCCTGTGGCAATACATCAACCAGGACGCCGGGTTCCGCAAATGGGGCACCTGGCCGGAGTTCGTCAAGCTGCGCCGCAGCTTCTCGCCCTTCGGCTTTTTCATCCGCGTATTCGTCAACGACGTGGCCCTCAAGTCCAGGGGCAACACCCTGCCTCCGGGTTCCATCCTGGTGCGGGAGGGCTTTGGCATGGACACCAACACCTACGCCCCCAACGACGAGGTCCTGGGCTACACCGTGATGTACAAGATCAAGGGTTTCAACCCCGCGGCCAGCGACTGGTTCTGGGCGCATTACACCGGCACCGGCAAGGTGGTGGCTTCCGGCGCCGTGGATCAATGCATCAAGTGCCACGACACCGGCCGGGACAATGATTTCGTGCTGGATCACAAGGTTAGGTAGCGCGCCGCCGGCCGCGCTTTCCGCCGGAGGCGCGGCCCGCCGCCCCTCTTTAACGCCCCTCCTGGCCACAATTTCCCTTTCCCTCGGCTTGTTGGGCTATCATGGTAACAGATGATTAGGTGAAAACCGTGTCCCGGCCCACCCACCCGGAACTGGTGGACGGTCGCGGGCGCCCGGCGTTTGGCCGCGAAGGAGAAACCATGGCCCTGGGCCTGAAAATTGGCGACTGGAACATCCGGCGCAAGATCATTGCCTCGCAGCTGGCCTTCCTGGTGGGGCTCTTGGCGGTGATGTTCGTGGCCTACGCCTATTCCAATCACGCCCAGATTTTGCAGTCCTACGTGGACAAGGCCCGCACCCTGACCATGGCGGCCGAAAGCGCCAGCCAAGAGATGGAGGCCAAATGGTCCTTGGGGCTGTTCACCATCGAACAGCTGCGGACCTTTGGCGCCCAGGGTGAAAAGGACAAGATCCTGGCCACGGTGCCCGTGGTCACGGCCTGGCAGACGGCCATGCGCAAGGCCAAGGAGGGCCACTACGAGTTCCGGGTGCCCAGGTTCAACCCCCGCGACCCGAAAAACGAGCCCACGCCCTTCGAGGCCGGGGTGCTCAAGCGCCTGACCGACGCCAACCTGGACGAGGACGTGGTGGTGGACGGGGCCGACAATTCGGTGCGCTATTTCCGGGCGGTGCGCCTGAGCCGCAGCTGCCTGATCTGCCACGGAGACCCGGCCACCTCCCAGCGGCTGTGGGGCAACGCCCAAGGCCTGGACGTGCTGGGCAGCAAGATGGAAAATTGGAAGGAGGGCGAAATCCACGGCGCCTTCGAGGTGATACAGTCCCTGGCCCCGGCCGACGCCAAGGTCCGCGGCAGCCTGTTGCTGGCCGGTGGGGCGGCCGGCGTCCTCTTGCTGGTGGGCGGCATCCTGTCCTTCCTCACCGCCCGCGGCTTGAGCCGCCCCATCCTGGCGGCGGCCACCCAGATCAGGCGGGCCGCGGCCGGTGACTTCACCAGCCGCATCGACCGGGCCTATGTGGGGCGCGGCGACGAAATCGGCCAGGTGATGGGCGATGTGGAGCAGATGAACCACAACCTGTCCCAGACCGTGAACCAGGTCAATCTGGCCTCCCTGGCCGTGGCCCAGGCCGCCGGCGATATCAGCCAGGGCAACCAGGACCTCAACGATCGCACCCAGCAGCAGGCCAGCGCCATCGAGGAGACGGCCAGCGCCCTGGAGCAGCTCACCGGCTCGGTCAAGCAGAACGCCAGCAACGCCCGGCAGGCCAACGAACTGGCCCGCCGCACCTCCGAGATGGCCCAACAGGGCGGGCAGGCGGTGGAACGCACCGTGACGGCCATGCGGGCCGTGACGGAATCCAGCAAGAAGATCAGCGAGATCATCAATGTGGTCAACGAGATCGCCTTCCAGACCAACCTCCTGGCCTTGAATGCCGCCGTGGAGGCCGCCCGGGCCGGTGAAGCGGGACGCGGGTTTGCCGTGGTGGCCGGCGAGGTGCGCAGCCTGGCCGGCCGCAGTTCCCAGGCCGCCAAGGAGATACAGACCCTCATCACCGACAGCGTGGCCAAGGTGGAGCAGGGCAACCAGCTGGTGGCCGAGAGCGGCCGGCTCCTGGGTGCCATCATCGGCAACGTGCGGCAGGTGGCCGACACCGTGGGCGAGATCACCGCCGCCAGCCAGGAGCAGGCCGCGGGCATCGAGGAGATCAACAAGGCCGTGGCCCAGATGGACCAGGCGGTGCAGAACAACGCCGCCCTGGTGGAGGAGGCGGCCAGTTCCAGCGAAACCATGGTTCGCGCCGCCCGCGACCTGCGGGCCAGCATGGAGCAATTCAAGGTCCGGGAGGCCAACTGACCCCCGCCGGGGGCTTGGATTGCAGGATGCAACCCAGGGCGGTCCTGGTTTGCAAAACGCAAGCAATTCCCGGTCCCAGGTGGGCGGGCCCCACGGGGGCCTGGTGGTGTTATTTGAAAATATTATTCAAGTAAATCTGTTAATTGTCATGTTAGCGACCTTGCCGGCGCATTTGGCACCGATTTCGCTCCATCATCATCTCCGCCAGGGCCAGGCCCGGCCAGGCGGGAGTCCGGCCGGGGCCGGGGTTGTGCCGGCGCCCGGATTTGCTGATAGGATGGCGCGGGACCCCGGCGCCGCCCCCGGGGGGGCCGGCGCCGGCCCGGCCCAGCCCCAGGAGCGAGGCAGCGGTCCATGACCCCCTTGAAGGCAGAGACCGAAACCTTCACCAAAATGGTGGAGCAGTGCCGGCGCGGCCGTCTGCTGCTTTACCTGGGCCCCCCCGCCGGGCAGGCCCGGCGCCTGGCCGAGGCAGCCCGGTACTTAAGCCAGCGCGGCCTGGACGTGGTGCTGGCCTTCTGGGAACCGGCGGGCGGCCCGGGGCCTGGCCCGGGTCTGGAGAGCCTGCCCCGCCGGCGCCTGGAATACCGGGGCCTGGCCGTGGAGGAGATGGACCTGGAGGCGGTGCTGGCACGACGTCCCCAGGTGGCGGTGGTGCAGGACCTGACCCACGCCAACGTGCCAGGCGGCGCCCACGCCAACCGCTACCAGGACGCGCGGGCAATACTGGCCGCCGGCATCAGCGTGCTGGCCTCGGCCGACCCCTGGCACCTGGAAGGCCTGCCAGGGGTGCCACCGCCCGGCGGCCCCCATGCCCGTCGCCAGGGTCTGCCGGCCTCCTTCTGGCGCCGCGCCGACCAATTGGTGCTCTTGGAGGAGCCTTCAACAGCCCCTGGGGACCCGCCGGGTTGGCAATCCCTGCCCGCCGAGGCCCTGGAGGCCCTGCGTGGCCAGGCCACCTCCCCGGTGCCGGCCGAGGGCCAGGCTGCCGGCCCCTGCCAGCGGTTCATGGTCTGCCTGCCGGCCCAGGCCAAGCAGGCCCTGGCCTTGCTGCGCGGAGTGCAGGACCTGCCCCAGCGCAACGGCGGCAGCTGGTTCGCGGTGCACGTCAGCCCCTCTCCCAATTCCGGCGGCGGGGAGCAACTACGGCAAGGCTGCCAGGAGGCCCGGCGCCTGGGGGCCGAGGTGGTGCTCCTGGAAGGCAAGGACCCCCTGGTGCCGCTATTGGACTTCGCGCGCGCCCACGGGGTGCGCCACATCGTCCTGGGCCGGCCCCGGGGAGCGGCCTGGAAGGGGCTGTTCAACTTTTCCCTAAGCTTCCGCCTGTTGCGGCACGCCAGTGATTTCGATCTGCACATCATAGACTTGGCGGAGCCGAGGACCTAGGCCGTGACCCTGCGCGCCAAGCTCTTGCTGGCCCAGGTGCCCCTGTGGGGCACCCTGGTCCTGGTGGGGCTCCTGGCCCTGTTCACCACCGCCGCCCTGGGGCGCCAGGCCCAGGATATCCTGAGCGACAACTACCGCAGCGTGCAGGAAGTGCGGGTGATGGCCGAGTCCTTGGAGCGGCTCAACGACGTGGCCCAGACCGCCATGCTGACGGGCGAGGCCTGGCCGGTCTCCCAGGTGGCCCAGTTGGAGGAGCGCTTCGAGGAGAGCCTCAAGTCCCAGAAGGGAGCCGTGGCGGAGAGGGGGGAACACGAGGCCACCGAGGAGCTGCACCAGGCCTGGCAGGTCTATCGCCATGAATTTAAGCTTCTTATGGAAACGGGGCAGCCTCGGCTGGCCCGCCAGGCCCTGGATGTCAGCTTGATGCCGGCCTTTCACCGCGTCAAGAAGGCCCAGGACCAGATCGTGGACATCAACCAGGTGGCCATGGAGCGCAAGAGCGCTCAGGCCCAGCGGCGCGCCGGGGAGTTTCAGACCACCATGGCCCTGACCTCCCTGGCGGCCTTGGCCGCGGGCCTGGCCATCACCCTGTGGCTCACCGCCCACCTGCTGCGCCCCCTGGCGGTGCTGGGCCAAGCCCTGCAACGCATAGGCGGCGGCGACTTCGAGAACCGTGTGCGCCTGGCCGGCCGCGACGAGATAACGCAGTTGGCCGAGCGGGTCAACGAAATGGCCTCGCACCTGCTGCAATACCGCCAGCATTCCCTGAGCGCCTTGCTCTTGGCCCAGCAGTCCTCCCAGGCCGCCATGAACAGCCTTCCCGACCCGGTGCTGGTGCTGGACCGGGAAGGCCATCTGATGAGC
>JAKAGJ010000133.1 GCA_021815655.1 Deltaproteobacteria bacterium
GGCGCCGGCCCCCCAGGCCCCGGCCGCCGCCCTGGCCCGCCGCGGCCAGGACTTCCGCGCCCGGGTGCTGGCCCTGGCCAGCCAGGGGCGCTCCGCCCAGGAGATCGCCCAGGCCACCGGGCGGCCCCGGGGCGAGGTGGAACTGGTGCTGGGGCTCACCGGCCAGGGCTAGGCAAGAACTTCCCCGCCGTCAATCCCCAGGCGCCAAGCTCCCGCCCGGCGGCGGGGGCCGCCAGGGAACCCCCGGACGATCCATTCACCCAAGTTAAGCTATAACAATAAGTTGTCACCCAGGGGCCACCCCGCGGGGTGGTGGCATGAAGGTTGCAACCCTACCGTGCGAGCCCCCAAACTCCAGCGGTAGAGGTTGCCAAATGCCCTTTGACCAAGGATTGATCGATGCCTCCCGTGCCGCTCTTGTCCAGCAGCACAACATGGACGTCATCAGCAACAACCTGGCCAACGTCAACACCACCGGCTACAAGGCCGACCGCCTGATCTTCAACGACATGCTGGACCGCAAGGTCAAGAGCGTGTACAGCCAGGGGCCCCTCAACTACACCCAGAACCCCCTGGACGTGGCCATCGGCGGTGACGGCTTCTTCCGCGTGCAGACCAACAACGGCATCCTGCTCACCCGCGACGGCTCCTTCAAGATGGCCAGCGACGGCAGCTTGGTCAATTCCGAGGGAGCGAAGGTGCTGGGCAAGGGCGGCGGGCCCATCACCATCAACCCCGAGGGCGGGCAGGTGACCATCGACGACAAGGGCAACATCACCCAGGGCACCGAGCAGATCGGCGCCCTGGACGTGGTGGACGTCAAGGACAAGACGAGCCTGACCAAGCAGGGCGGCAACCTCTTCGGAGGCCAGGATGGCAAGGCGCCGGCCACCACCCCCGCCACCAACTACAGCCTGCAACAAGGCGCCATTGAGCAGTCCAACGTGGAGGTGGTCAGCGAGATGGTGAACATGATCAATTCCTTCCGGTCCTTTGAGTCGTACCAGAAGATCATGCAGGCCGTTCAGGACATGGACAGCAAGACCGTCAATCAGGTGGGCCGGGTGGCCTAGCCGGGGCGTTGGTATAGGGAGGATTTAAGGCCATGATGCGCAGCCTTTGGACCGCGGCCACCGGGATGGGCGCCCAGCAACTTAACATGGACGTCATATCCAACAACCTGGCCAACGTCAACACCACCGGTTTCAAGAAGAGCCGGCCCGACTTCGAGGACCTGATCTACCAGACCCTGCGCCAGCCGGGGGCCCAGTCCGCCTCGGGGCAGATGATCCCCACCGGCGTGCAGGTGGGCCTGGGCGTCAAGCCCGTGGCCATCCAGAAGCTCTTCAGCCAGGGCGACTACCAGAACACCGAGAACCAGCTTGACCTGGCCATCGAGGGCAAGGGCTTCTTCAAGGTGCTCAAGGTGGACGAGGAGGTCTACACCCGCGCCGGTTCCTTCAAGCTGGACCAGAACGGCGTGATCGTGGACTCCAACGGCTACCCCCTGCAACCCCAGTTCACGGTGCCCGACGGCACCACCAGCATCACCATCGATCCCGGCGGCCAGATCACGGCCTTGAGCTCCACGGGCACGGTGCTGAGCCAGTCCCAGCTCACCCTCTACAAGTTCCCCAACCCCGCCGGCCTGTTCGCCATCGGCAAGAACCTTTTCCGCGTCACGCCGGCCTCGGGCGCCGCCACGGAGGGCAGCCCCGGCGTGGGCGAGTTCGGCACCGTGGCCCAGGGCTTTTTGGAGATGAGCAACGTCAGCGTGGTGGACGAGATGGTCAACATGATCGTGGCCCAGCGGGCCTACGAGGCCAACTCCAAGTCGGTGCAGACCGCCGACCAGATGCTGCAGATGGCCAACAACGTCAAGCGTTAGGCCTGAACCGGCAAGGGAGCGCAAGGACATGAGGCACATGGCGCGCGGCATGACGGCGGCTTTTCTGACGGCCCTCCTGGCCTGGCCGGCCCTGGCGGCCGCCTCGGAGGTGCTCAACTTCGCGGCCAGCGCCCAGGTGGGCGGCTCCCGCCTGACCCTGGCCGACCTGGCCGCCCCCGGCCAGGAGCTGAGCCCGGCCCTTAAGGAGCGCCTGGGGCAGATCAACCTGGGCGCCTCGCCCAGCTTGGGGCGCCAGGTGGTCATCCCGGGGCTGCGCCTGCGCGCCTACCTGCGCCAGGCCAACCTGGGCCCCGGGGTGAGCGTCTTCATTCCCGAGCAGGTGACGGTGGAGCGCGCCAGCCAGCGGCTCACCACCCAGGACCTGGAGCAAATCTACACGCGCACCATAAACCAGCGCCTGGGCGACGTGGCGCGGCAGGCCGACATCCACGACATCAGCGTGGGGCGCGAGCTGGTCCTGCCCGCCGGCCAGGTCAGCACCCAGGCCCGCCTGGTGGGCGCCCAGGTGGGCGAGTTCAGCGGCCGGGTGCCGGTGAGCATCGACGTCTACGTGGACGGCAACAAGGAGGCCCAGGTGCGGGCCGTGGGCAGCGTGGACCTCTACGGCCAGGTGGTGGTGGCGGCCCGGCCGCTGATGGCCGGCCAGACCCTGGCTCCCGAGGACATGGAGCTGCGCCGCGTGAACCTGCATGAAGCCGGCCCCGGCGCGGTCAGCGACCCCGGCCAGCTCCTGGGCTACCGCACCCGCTTCCCCGTCAGCCCCGGCTCGCCCCTGGACTCGCGGCGCCTGGAGCAGACGCCCCTGGTGCACACCGGCGACGTGGTGACCATGGTCTACAGCGGCCAGGGCATCAAGGTCACGGCCAAGGGCAAGGCCGAGCAAAGCGGATTCTTGAACAGCCGCATCCGCCTCATCAACCTGGCCTCCAAGCGGGGGGTCTGGGGCAAGGTGGTGGACACCGGCACCGTGGTGGTGGACTTCTAGGAGGCTCTCATGCAGCGCGTCGGCAACCTAATGGTGATCCTGATCCTGGCCGTCCTGGCCCTGGCCGGTGGCTGCGCCACCAGCCCCGGGACCTTCGACCCCAAGGCCCAGATTACCCCTCCGCCGAGCCCCTATGACAACCTGCGCAGGCGGCAGGCCGCCAGCGGCTCTTTGTTCGTGGACTCCGGCACCGACATGTACAACGACCTGCGCGCCCGCCGGGTGGGGGACCTGATAACGGTGCAGATCGTGGAGAACAGCAAGGCCGCCAAGAAGGACAACACCAACGCCGAGCGCAAGAACACCTACGTGGCCGGCATTCCCAACCTCATGGGCTACGAGTCCCAGTTCCCGCCCCAGCGCACCGCCGGCGCCAACCAGGCCCCGGGGACCCAGGTGGCGGCCAACTTCCAGTCCAAGCACGAGGCCACCGCCAATCTGACCAAGGAAGACACCATGACCAGCTCCATCGGCTGCACGGTGATGGAGGTGCTGCCCAACGGCAACCTCCTGGTGCGCGGCTCGCGGGAGTTGCAGGTCAACGGCGAGACCCAGTACATCGTGTTGCAGGGCACCGTGCGCCCCAGCGACGTCACCACCAAGAACACCGTGACCAGCGACCAGTTGGCCGACGCCAAGATTCACTACACCGGACGCGGGGTGCTCTCCGACAAGCAGCAGCCCGGCTGGCTGGCCCGGCTCCTGGACAACGTCTGGCCCTTCTAGGACGGGCGCAAGGAGAACCGACATGCGCGCCATCAAGATAATCACCGCCCTGCTGCTCATGGCCCTGTGCGCCTGGCCGGCGCCGGCCGGGGCGGTGCGCATCAAGGACATGGCCAACGTGCGCGGGGTGCGCGGCAACCAGCTCATCGGCTACGGCCTGGTGGTGGGCTTGAACGGCACCGGCGACAAGAGCTCCACCACCTTCACCACCCAGGGCCTGGCCAACATGCTCACGCGCATGGGCGTGCGCGTCACTCCCGACCAGCTCAAGATCAAGAACGTGGCCGCGGTGATGGTCACCGCCGAGCTGCCGGCCTTTTCCCGCAACGGCACCCGCATCGACGTGACCATGAGTTCCCTGGGCGACGCCTCCAGCCTGGCCGGCGGCACCCTGCTCATCACCCCCTTGAAGGGCCTGGACGGCCAGACCTACGCCGTGGCCCAGGGGCCGGTGAGCGTGGGCGGCTTCTCGGCCGGCGGCGAGGCCTCCACGGTGAGCAAGAACCACCCCACGGTGGGGCGGGTGCCCCGGGGCGCCTCGGTGGAGCGCGAGCTGCCCCTTGAGTTCGCCAAGGAAACCGGCCTGACCATCGACCTGGACACCCCCGACTTCACCAACGCCAGCCGCGTGGCCCAGAGCATCAACCGCTCCTTGCCCGAACTGCGGGCCCACGCCCTGGACCCCTCCACGGTGAAGATTGATCTGCCCCAGCACGGCGGCGACCCCGTGGCGCTCATGGCCAAGCTGGAGTCGCTGGAGGTGACCCCCGACATCTCGGCCAAGGTAATCATCGACGAGCGCACCGGCACCGTGGTCATGGGCGAGGGCGTGCGCATCAGCACCGTGGCCGTGGCCTCGGGGGCCTTGAGCATCGCCATCACCGAGACCCCCCAGGTCAGCCAGGCCCTGCCCTTTGCCCAGGGCGGCCAGACCGTGGTGGTGCCGCGCACCAACGTGCAGGTGGGCGAGCAGAAGAAGTCCCTGGCCGTGCTCGACCACGGGGCCTCCATCGGCGAGGTGGTCAAGGCCCTGAACGCCCTGGGCGCCACCCCCCGCGACCTGATCGTCATCATGCAGGCCATCAAGGCCGCCGGGGCCTTGCAGGCCGATCTGGAGATACTCTAGTGGCCGCCCCACGGCAGGAGGCCTAGAGGGCCATGAACCCCCTGGAGGCGCAAAAGCCCGCCAGCACGGCCGGCACCGCGGCCAGCGCCGCCCAGGCCGCGGCCGATCCCCAGGCCCGCGCCCGGGAGCAGGCCAAGCTCCGCCAGGCCTGCCAGCTCTTCGAGGCCCAGTTCCTCAAGATGCTCTGGAAGGAGATGCGCAAGACCGTGCCCAAGAGCGGGCTCATCGACGGCGGCCAGGCCGAGCAGATGTTCACCGACCTCTTGGACCAGTCCGTGGCCGACCAAAGCGTCAAGGGGCACTCCATGGGCATCGCGGCCATGCTGGAAAAGCAGCTCAGCCAGGAGCGCATCCAGCGCCCCTCGGGGCAGATGCCCAGCAAGTCCCTGGCCCCGCCCCTGGCCAGCACTCTGCCCAGCACGCCGGCCCCCTCGGTGCGGGGCATAATCCCGCCCCTGGGCGGCTACTCCACGCCCTCGATCGGCGCGGGCGACTATCAGATGCCGGTGCAGGGTCAGCTCACCAGCGCCTTTGGCGAGCGGGAGCACCCCATCACCGGCGAGGAGCGTTTTCATAACGGCCTGGACCTGGGCGCCCCGGCCGGCACCCCGGTCAGGGCGGCCAAGGCCGGCACCGTCAGCTTCGCCGGCCCCTCCGGTGATTACGGCAATCTGATAATCGTGGACCACCCCGGCGGCGGCAGCACCTACTATGCCCATTTGCAGAGCCTGGGGGTCAAGGCCGGCCAGAGCGTGGAGCAGGGGCAGCAGATCGGCGCCGTGGGCGCCACCGGCCTGGCCACTGGTCCTCATTTGCACTTCGAGGTGCGCGACGGCCTGGGCCGGCCCGTGGACCCCCAGCCGCTCCTGGCCAAGGGCCTGAGCCTGGCCACCTAGGGCGGCGCCCCGGCGCAATAGCGTCCGTCCGCCTAGTTCAAGGCGGCGGCAAGGGAGAGACAAGCCATGAACAGCGACGTGCAGGAGATCAAGCTCCACATAGAGGAAGAGATCGGCTGCTACCGCGAGCTGATGGCCGTGGTGGAACAGGAGCGGGCCATCCTGCTGGGCGGGCGGCACGAGGAACTGCTGGCCTGCGTGGAGCGCAAGATCAGCCTGGCCCAGCATCTGGGGCAGGTGCAAGAGGCCCGCCGCCAGGCCATGTCGCGCATCTCCCCGGACCCGGACCACCCCTTGCGCCTGCGCGACCTGGGCATGATGCTGCCCAGCGAGGAGCGCGGACCCTTCCGTGAGCTGCTCGTCAAGGCCCAGGCCCTGGCCGAACGCCTTTCCCAGGCCTCGTCCAACAACAAGGCCTTCGTGGAGGAGGCCCTGGATACCGTGGAGCACCTGCTGGGCATCTTGAGCGGCAACGGACAAGGGGCCGGCTACGGCGCCAGGGGCGCCTTGAAGGCCCGCGCCGGCACCTGCCCGCCGCGCATGCTGGCCAGGGAGGTCTGAAGCATGCCCGGCATCTACAGCATGATGGATATCTCGCGCTGGGCCCTGATCGCCTCCACGCGCGCCCTGGACACCGTCAGCCACAACGTGGCCAACGCCAACACCGAGGGCTACTCCCGCCAGGAGACGGTGCTGTCCACCCGCGGGGCCCAGTGGACCGGCGAGGGCTGGTACGGCAATGGCGTCA
>JAKAGJ010000134.1 GCA_021815655.1 Deltaproteobacteria bacterium
TCTCTTGGCCGGCCCCCTGGCCAACATGGGCCCCGACGCCCTGGGCATGGAGGCCGGGCTTTTCGTGGAGCGTCTGGCCGGGCGGCGGGTGCCGCTCAAGAGTCTGCTCCTGGACCAGCGGGTGCTGGCCGGGGTGGGCAACATCTACGCCGACGAGGCCCTGCACCGGGCCGGGCTCTCGCCCCTGGCGCGCACCGCCGAGCTGCAATCGGCTGATCTGCTGCGTCTCAATGACGCCTTGCAGGAGACCCTGGCCGAGTCCCTGGCCCGGGGCGGCTCCTCGGTCAAGAACTTCGTGGACGCCCAGGGACGGCCCGGCACCTTTCAGCACGCTCACCGGGTATACCGCCGCACCGGCCAGCCCTGCCCGGCCTGCGGCGCCAGCGTGGAGAAAATGGTGCTGGCCGGCCGCTCCACCCATTTCTGCCCCAACTGCCAACCCGCGCCCCGCTAGCCCAGGGCGAGGCGTTCAGCCCGAAGCGGGAAGCGGGCGGGGTTACCCTCGCCCGCTCTTGCCAGAACCGATTGGGCCGACGCGGCGGCCGGTCAACGATTATAGACGCCCATGATGGCCGTGAGCACCGCCCCGCCCAGGGCGCGGGCCTTTTCGCTGATGGTGCGCAGGTAGGCCCCCTGGCCCCGGGGGTCGATGTCGCCCACCTTCTGTCCGGCCTGCACGGGCGTGCCCGGGCGCAGGAGCCCCCGCAATATCCCCGGCACCTGGGCCGTGAGCGGGCGCCCCTCCACGCGGGCCACCACCTGCCCGGCGCGCACCAGGGCGCCCAGGTCCAGGTCGCTGGTAAACAGGCCCGGCAGGGGCGCATGCAGCACCCGCTCCCAGGTCTTGCCGGCGATCTCGCCGGGCAGACCGGTGTTGTCCTGGGCGCGCCCCTCATGGATGAGCCGCCCCAGGTCATGGCCGCGGTTGGTCTCCACCACCACGTGAGCCTGCCGGCCGGCGCTAAAGCCCGGCCCCAGGGCGATGACCAGGGGCGCGTAGCCCATGTCCAGGCCCTGGCCGGTCTTGTTCAGGGTGGCATCGACCAATACCCGCGGGCGCAGGGGCGCCAGGCAGGTCAGCTCCGGGTCCACCAACAAGGGGATGCGCCCCGCCGTCCAAACCGGCGTCAGCTCCTCCAAGCCCCGCACCCTCTGGGCCTCCACGCCTTCCACGACCATGTGCCCCAGGTGCACGGCCTCGCAGAAGCTCACCGCCCGGCGCACCGCCAGGGGCTGGGGCGTCTCGGTGAGCACCACCCGCAGGTGGCTCTGGTGCAGCACATGAGCCACGCCGCTGGCCATCTCGCCGGCGCCCTTGATGAGTACCGTGAGGTCCAGGCTCATGAGCGCGAGTCCGCGGCCGGGGCGCCGGCCAGGGTGAAGCGCCAGCGGCAGTGCATCTCCGGCGGATGGGGGTCGGGCGGGGCAAAGAGGCAATGCACCTGGATGCGGGGGTCTATCTCCTTGGCAAAGGCCTGGAACTCGGCCCGGTGCATGTCCTGGCAGGGGTATTCACCCAGGCCCCTTTTCAGCCGCCCCTCCTGGGCCGGGCAGGAGGGCACCTCTATCAGCACCTGGTCTTCTTCCACGGTGTACTGGTAGTCCACCAGGAGGGACCAGGGGAACAGGCGCATGGCCCGCGCGAAGCCCTTGAGCCCGCCTTGGGCCAGGCCGAAGCGTTCCTTGAGGTCGCGGGCCGCCAGTCCCGAGACCTTGCCCCATACCTGCTCATTGATGCGGCAGGCCTCGGCCAGGCCGTGAGAGGCCTCGATGTTGATGAACCAGAAGGCGTCCATGACCCGGTAATCGTGTAGCAAAAACTCCAGGTAGTTGACTAGCTCGGGCTTGGACCAGGCTTGGAAATCCATGGAACTTGCTCCCGTCTTGACGCAATGGCTAACCTAACATAGATTCTAACAAACAGGGGGCGGGGCGCGGGGCGGCAACCTGGGGCCTCAAGCCCCGGCCTGGCTGGAGACTGGAAGGCGAGGGCCGGCTATGATCAAATCCATGAACGTGGCCTGGTGGGTGCAGCGCTGGGCCCAGCTCAATCCCCACAAGACCGCCGTGCACCATGCCGGCGGCCAGGTGAGCTACGCCGAGCTGCACGCCCGCTCGGAGTCCGTGGCCAGCTGGTTGCAGGCCGTGGGCATCGAGAAGGGCGACCGCGTGGCGGTGCTCCTGGACAACTGCCTGGAGTTCATCGAGCTGTACCTGGCCTGCGCCCGCCTGGGGGCGGTCTTCGTGCCCTTCAACTTCCGCCTGGCCGCGCCGGAGATCAGCTATCTCCTGGGCAATTGCCGGCCCCGGCTCTTTGTCATCCGCGAGACGCTGACCCACAAGGTGGCGCCCATGGCCCTTAAACACCACCGGCCCCCCCTGCTGGCGGCGGTGGTGGGGCAGCCGGCGGACGGCGGCGAGTTCATCTCCTACGACGCCCAGGTGGCGGCCCACGCCGGGCAAAAGCCCTTCCTCACCTCGTCCCTGGCCCCGGCCGACCCCGAGGAGCCCCAGGTCATCATGTACACCTCGGGCACCACCGGCCACCCCAAGGGCGCGGTGCTCACCTACCAGAAGAGCTTCTTCAACAGCCTCAACGCCGGCATCTTTTTTCAGCTCGGCACCGACGACGTGATGCTCATCATCCTGCCCCTGTACCACTCCGGCGGATTGTTCATCCAGGCCACCCCCTGCCTGTACCAGGGCGCCACCCTGCTTTTGCACCCGCGCTTCGACGCCCGCCTGGCCTACCGCGACATAGAGCGCCGCCGGGTGAGCAAGTTCCTGGGGGTGCCCACGGTCTACCGCGCCCTCCTGGAGGTGCCGCCGGTGCAGCGCCGCGACCTGTCGTCGCTCAAGGTCTGCGCCATCGGCGGCGAGCAGGTCACGCCCGAGCTGTTGCGCCAGTGCCGCCAGGCCGGCTTCACCGCCCGCCAGGTCATGGGCCAAACTGAGACCTCCATCCTGCTCTGGGCCTCGGAGGAGGAAAGCCTCAAAAAACCCGGCAGCGTGGGGCGCCCGGTTTTCCACGCCGAGGTGCGCCTCTTGGGCGAGGACGGCCGCTTCGTGGCCGAGCCCGGCCAGGTGGGCGAGGTGGTGGTGCGCGGGCCGGTGGTGATGAAGGAGTACTGGCGCGATCCCGAGCGCAGCGAGCGCGCCCTGGCCGGGGGCTGGCTGCACACCGGCGATTTGGCCCGCGTCGACGATGAGGGCTACTACTACCTGGTGGGGCGCTTCAGGGACATGTACATCTCCGGCGGCGAGAACGTCTACCCCGCCGAGGTGGAGCGGGTGCTGGCCGCCCACCCGGCGGTGGCCGAGGCCGCCGTGGTGGGTGAGCCTCACGAGACCTGGGGCGAGGTGGGGCATTGCTTCGTCATCCCCCAGCCCGGCGCCAACCCCAGCGCCGAGGAGATCATCGCCTATTGCCGCCAGCATCTGGCCGCCTTCAAGGTGCCCAGGCACGTCACCTTCTGCCAGCAGTTCCCGCGCACCCCCCTGGGCAAGGTGCGCAAGTTTTTGCTCCTGGAGGAGAACCGCCTGGCCTGAGACCTAATCCACACAGTCATTGCGAGGAGCCCTTTGGGCGACGAAGCAATCGCGTGTCGAATTGTCCGGCGCCGGCCAATTCATCTGGCGGCTGCCTTGCTCAGCCCGTGGTGGGGTTGTCGTAGCTGCCGTCGAACTTGCCGTCCACGATCTCGGTCAGCACCCCGCAGGTGTCCTTGGGGGGGGTGAGGAAGGCGTAGCGGTTGCCCATTAGCCGGCGCGGGGCCTGGTCGATTACGCGATAGCCCTTGGCCTTGAGCTCGTCCAGGCCGGCCTGCACGTCCGGCACGCGGTAGGCCATCAGGAAAACGCCCTCGCCCTTGGAGCGCAGGAAGCGCGCCACCTCGCAGTCGTCGTTCATGGGCTCCATCAACTCCAGGGCCACCTGCCCCAGGTAGTAGCGCGCCACGCGGATGGACTCGCTGGGCGCCTCGTAGAGCCCATGCGGGGTGAGCCCCAGGATGTCCTCATATTGGCGCCGGGCCTGGTTCAGGTCCCTCACCGCGATGCAGATGTGGTCTATGGCCTGGGCCTGCAAGCAATCCTCTCTTTCATTACATCTGGTGGCCGTCTTGAAGTGACCGGCGCGCTCTAGCCCTGGGGTCCCTTGGGGGGTAGCCCGGCCAGCTTCTCCTGGATGGCCTTGAGCACCCGCGCCGGCGTGAGCGGGTACTCGAAGACCGGCCGGCCGATGGCATCTGCCACCGCGCCGGCTATGGCCTGGGCCGCGCTCATGGCTACGGACATGCCCGCTTCCTTGGCTCCGAAAGGCCCGCTCTGGTCCTGGCTCTCCACGATGAGGTTTTGCATGGGCGGCATGTCGCAGGCCAGGGGCACCTTGTATTCCAGGAAGCTGGGGTTGAGGCAGCGGCCCTCCTTGGTCCACTGGAACTCCTCGGCCAGCATGCCACCCACGCCGCCCATGCTGGCCCCGCCCTCGAACTGCCCCTCCACGACCATGGGGTTCAAGGCCCGGCCGCAGTCCTGGCTCAGCACCAGGTTGAGTATCTTGACCCGCCCCGTGGCCGGGTCCACCTCCACCTCGGCCACGCAGGCCCCGAAGCTGAAGGTTTCGCTGAGCTGGCCGAAGGGGTTGCTTAGCCACTCGCGCTTGTTGTCCACGCGGGGGAAGAACGAGCCCCGGCCCATGATGGGCCGGCCCTGGGCCAAGGCCAGGCGCACGGCCTTGGCCACGGGCAGAAAACGCGCCGGTTCGGCGGCCACCAGTATCTGCCCGCCGCTGGCCGTGAGTTCCTCCGGCGAGGCGCCCAGGACCGGGGCCGCCACGGCCAAGAGTTGGGCGCGGGCGTCCTCGCAGGCGGCCTTGACCGCGCCGCCGCCGGCCAGGGTGGAGATCATGGAGTAGGAGCCCGGGTCATTGGGCGTGGCCTGGGTATCGGCGCTGATGAGCTGGATGTCGCTGATGTCCAGGCCCAGCACCTCGGCGGCCACCTGCACCAGCATGTGGTCGTTGCCCTGGCCGTTGTCCACCACGCCGCTGATTACCGTGGCCCCGCCGTCCTCGTTGAATTTCACCATGGCCGAGGAGCCGCCGCGGATGCCCATGGGAAAGCCGGTCTGCACCGAGTTGGTGCCCAGGCCGATGCCCCGCCAGGGCGGGAGCTTGCCGTATTTGGCGCGCCAGCCGGCGGCCTCGGCGGCTTTGCTTATGCACTCACTCAGTCCGCAGGACTGCACGAAGCTGCCGGTGGGCGTGGTCTCGCCGGCCTGGCGGGCGTTGATGAGGCGCACCTCCAGGGGGTCCAGGCCCAACTCCTGGGCCAACAGGTCCAACTGCAAATCCACGCCCGAGGCGAAGGCCCGGCCGTGCACGCGGTACATGCCGCCGATGGGCTTGTTGGTGTAGACGCGGTAGCCGTTGAAGCGCACGTTGGGCAGCTTGTAGCACTGCTCCATGCACAAGAAGGGCACGCTGGTGGCGATGGGACCGGTGCTCGAGTAGGCGCCGCCGTCCATGTAGCAGGTGATGTCGCGGGCCAACACGCGGCCCTTTTTGTCCACGCCGGTCTTTATCATGGTGAACATGCCGTGGCCCTTGCGCGTGGCCAGGCTGTTCTCCTCGCGACTGTAGACCAGGCGCACCGGGCGCTGGGCCTTGATGGCCAAGAGCGCGGCGATGAACTCGGCGGGGAAGACGTCGCTGCGCCCCCCGAAGGCCCCACCGATGGCGCACTTGCGCACGATGACCTTGCCCAGGGGCATCTTTAGGGCGTTGGCCAGGGCCTTGGCCTTCTGGTGGGGCGCGGCGTTGGGCATCCACAACTCAAGGGAGCCGTCGGCCAGGGGGTTGGCCAGCACGGCGTAGGGCTCGGTCATGAAGTAGGAGTCCTCGGGCGCGCTGAAGGTGTCCTCGCGCACCAGGTGGCTCCGCTTGAAACCCAGCTCCACGTCGCCCACGTTGATGGCCACGTGCACGTTGATGTTGTGGGGATGGTCCTCGTGCAACAAGGGGGCGCCCTCGGCCATGGCCTCCCACACGTTCAGCACCGGGGGAAGGGGCTGGTACTGCACCTTGATGAGGGCGCATGCCTCCTCGGCGGCCTCCAGGCTTTCGGCGGCCACGGCCGCCACCTCCTCGCCCAAAAAGCGCACGCGCTCCACGGGCAACAGCACCTGGTCGCGGGTGTAGCGGAACACGCCCCACTTCACGGCGGCGCTGTCCTGGCCGCTGACCACGGCGCGCACCCCGGGCACCTTGAGCGCCTCGCCGTAATCCACGCCCAAGATGCGGGCGTGGGCATGGGGGGAGCGCAAAACCTTGGCATGCAGCATGCGCGGCAGGCGGATGTCTCCGGCGAACAACGCCGCTCC
>JAKAGJ010000135.1 GCA_021815655.1 Deltaproteobacteria bacterium
TTATCTCCACCACCTTCACGCCGTGCAGGGGTCCGGGCATGGTTTCTCCTTAAGTCTGCGCGGATAATGCCAAAGATAGGCCATGAATGGCCTTGATTATGCGTAACTGAAAAACCGGCCCGCGTCCAGGCTTCCCGGAGGGCGCCGGGGGGCGAGCCTGGCCACGGGCCGGCGTCGGAATCCAACAGGCTCGCCAGGCCTTATTTTACCTGGCCGCCCAGAGGGCGCTACCGTCCGCTCCCCTAGCCGCGCAGGCCCAGGTTGCGGCTGATGATGAGCTTCATGATCTCGCTGGTGCCGGCGAAGATGCTTAGGGCGCGCACGTCGCGGGAGAGCCGGCAGATGCGGTATTCCTCCATGTAGCCATAGCCGCCGTGCAGTTGCAGGGCCTGGTAGGCCACGCGATTGACCATCTCCCCCAGCCAGTACTTGCCCATGGAGACACGCTGCACCACATCCTCGCCGGCCAGGTGGGCGGCGATCAGGGCATCCAAAAAGACGCGCCCCAGCTCCACCTCGGTGGCCATCTCGGCCAGGCGAAAGGCGTTGGCCTGGTGCATGCCCACGGGCCGGCCGAAGACCTGGCGGGTCTTGGCGTAGTTCAGCCCCTCCTTGAGGCACTCCTCGGCCATGACCTGGCACTTGATGCAGACCTCCAGGCGCTCCTGCTGCAACTTCTCCATCAGGTACTTGAAGCCCTGCCCCTCCTGCCCCAACAGGTGCCAGGCCGGCACCCGGCAGTCGGCGAAAAACAGCTCGGCGGTGTCCTGCATGTGGCCGCCCATCTTGTGGAGCTTCTGACCGCGCACGAAGCCGGGCGCGTCCTTGTCCACCAGGATGAGGCTCATGCCCTGGTAGCCGGCCGCCGGGTCGGTCTTGCAGGCCACCACCACCAGGTCGGCGCAATAGCCGTTGGTGATGAAGGTCTTCTGACCGTTGAGCACGTAAAAGTCGCCGTCTTTGACCGCCGTGGTGCGGATGGCCGCCAGATCGCTGCCCGCTCCGGGCTCGCTAAGGCCCACGGCGGTTATCACCTCGCCCGTCACGCAGCCGGGCAGGTAGCGTTCCTTGGCCTCGCCCGTGCCGTAGGAGGCCAGGTAGGGGCTGGCCACGTCGCTGTGCAGAGGCACGCCCACCCCGAAGCCGTCGCCCTTTATCAGCTCCTCGTTGATGATGACCGAGTAGGAGAAGTCCAGCCCCAGGCCGCCGTACTCCTCGGGCACCCAGGGGCAGAGGTAGCCCTGCCGGCCCAGGCTGAGCCACAGGCCGCGGGGCACCTCGCGGGCCGCCTCCCATTCCCCCACATGGGGGGTGACTTCCCTGGCCACGAACTTGCGGAAGCTGTCGCGGAATATCTGGTGTTCCGTGGTTGGCACGCGCAAAGCCACGCCTCCCTGTCTCTGGGGGCCTGATGCCCCTCAGGCCTTGGCCCCGGCCGGTTGCTGACGCAGATTTCTCTTGAGTATCTTGCCGGTGGCCGATTTGGGCAGCTCCTCCACGGCCACGAAGGCCTTGGGCACCTTGTAGGCGGCCAGCCGTTGCTTGAGGAAGCCTTTCAGATCGTCGGGGTCCAGGGCGGAGCCGGGCTTGAGCTTGATGAAGGCCGTGACCCGCTCGCCGTACTCCCGGTCGGGCAGGCCCACCACCGCGCACTCCTCCACCTCGGGGCGCTGGAATAGCAGCTCCTCCACCTCGCGGGGGTAGACGTTTTCGCCACCGGTGATAATCATGTCCTTGAGCCGGTCCACGATGAACAGATAGCCTTCCTGGTCCAGGTAGCCAATGTCGCCGGAGCGGAACCAGGGTCCCCAGAAGGCCTCCTGGGTTTCGCGGGGGCGCCCCAGGTAGCCTTGCATGATGTTGGGACCCTGAATGCAGATCTCGCCCTCCTGGCCCTGGGGCAGCGGTTGCCCGGCGGGGTCCAGGATGGCCACCTCCACGGTGCCCACCGGCGTGCCCACCGAGCCCACCCTGTGGCGGTAGTAGTGGTTGTAGGTGACCATGGCCGCCGATTCGGTCATGCCGTAGGCCTCGTGGATGTCCAGGCCGGTGGCCTCCTTCCACTCCCGCACCAGCTCCAGGGCCATGGAGGCCGCCGCCGAGAAGGTGTAGCGCACGCGGCCCAGCTTGGCCTTGAGGCCGGCCTGGGCCAGGAGGCGCACGTAGACCGTGGGCACGGCGTAGAACTTGGTGACCCCCTGGTGGGCCAGGGCCTCCAGCACCTGCTCCAGGTCAAAGGCCGGCAGAAGCACCAGGGCGCCGGCCGTGAGCACCGTGGAGAGCATGATGTGCACCTGGCCGAAGACGTGGTTCAGGGGCAGGAAGCACAGGGCGCGGTCCATCTCGCTGGAGCGCTCCTGGCGGGCCACGTTGTGGGCCGAGGCCAGCAGGTTGGCGTGGCTGAGCATCACCCCCTTGGCGCGGCCGGTGGTGCCGCCGGTGTAGAGCACCGCCGCCAGGTCGTCGCGCCCGCGCTCCCGGGCCGCCAGGGGGGCGCCGGCCCTCTCCAGCAGGCCCTGGTAGGTCAGGCCGCCGCCGGGCGCCACCACGTGGGTCAGGAAAGGCAGCTCGGCGCCTTGCAGCTGGGCCAGCTTGGCCTCGGTGGTAAAAAGAAAGGACGGACGGCAGTCCTCCAACAGCGGCAGCAGTTCCTCCCGGGGCAGGGCCAGGGGCAGGGTCACCGCCGCGCCGCCGGCCTTCAGGATGCCGAAGTAGGCCGCCAGCCATTGCCGGCCGTTGGGCAGGCAGATGGCCGCCAGGCCGCCGGGCTGTAGCCCCAGGCCGGCCAGGGCGCTAGCCAGGCGTCCGCTTTCCTCGTCCAATTGGGCGTAGGTGGTTTCTTGCCCCTGCTCCAGGGTGGCGGGGCGGCCCGGGAAATAGCGGGCTGAATCTTCCAGGATGCGGGCCAGGTTCATCTTGTCGTCCCAATTCTTGGCCGCCGCCAGGGGCGGACGCGCCTGTCGGGCCAGGCGCGTCCGCTGGGGCTGGCTCGGCCCTAGACGGTTACTCGGCGCCCACGCCCAGGAATTTGCGGGTGGTCAGGGCGTCGAACTTGGCTTCCTCTTCCTCACTGCGCGTGAACATTGATACCACCATGCCGGCCAGGAAGGCCAGCGGCATGGAGACGATGGCCGGGTTGTTCAGGCCGATCAGTGGGCTAGGATTGTGGAACACGTCCACCCACACCGTGCGGCTGAAAAGCACGATGCCCACCGCGGTCACGGTGCCCACCAGGATGGACCACACCGCGCCCTGGGTGGTGAAACGCCGCCACACGATGGACATGAACAGGGCCGGGAAGTTGGCCGAGGCGGCCACGGCGAAGGTGATGGTGACCATGTAGGCCACGTTCTGGCCCTTGAAGAATATGCCCAGCACCACGGCCAGCACGCCGAAGGCCACGGTGGCGATCTTGGCCACCCTCATCTGCTGGGCGGTACTGGCCTGGCCCTTCTTGAACACGTTTAGATAGATGTCATGGCTGATGGCCGAGGCGCTGGCCAGGGTGAGCCCGGCCACCACCGCCAGGATGGTGGCGAAGGCCACCGCCGAGATGAAGCCCAGGAAGGGGGTGCCGCCCAACAGCTCGGACAATAGCGGCGCGGCCATGTTGCCACCCGCGTCCACCTGGGCGATGAGCTTGCGCCCCAACAGGGCCGAGGCCCCGAAGCCCACGATGGGGATGATGCAGAAGAAATAGGCCACCAGGCCCGTGGCGTAGGAGACGCTGACCCGGGCGGCCTTGGCGTCGGGCACGGTGTAGAAGCGCATGAGGATGTGGGGCAGGCCCAGCACGCCGAAGATGAAGGCCAGGCCCACGCTCACCGCCTCCACCGGGCTGGACACCAATCCCCCGGGCTCCAGGGCGCTCTGGCCGTACTGCTGGGAAACCTCGGCGTAGAGGGCGCCAGGGCTGAAGTTGAAATGGGCCAGGGTCAGGATGAACAGCAAGGTCACTCCGAAAAGCAGCAGCACGGCCTTGGTGATCTGCACCCAGGTGGTGGCCAGCATGCCGCCAAAGAGCACGTAGGCCAGCATCACTACGCCCACGATGATCTCGGCCACCTCGTAGGGCACGCCGAACATCAGCTTGATGAGGCTGCCCGCTCCCACCATCTGGGTGATGGTGTAGAGGACCAGGGTGGTGACGCCGCCGATGGCCGCCGCCACGCGCACCGGCCCCTGGCGCAGGCGCAGGGCCACCACGTCGGCGAAGGTGTATTTGCCCAGGTTGCGCAAGGGCTCGGCCAAGAGGAACATCAGTATGGGCCAGCCCACCGTGGGGCCGGTGGCGTAGATCATGCCGTCAAAGCCCTTCATGGCGCACATGCCGGCGATGCCCAGGAAGGAGGCGGCGGACATGTAGTCGCCGGCCAGGGCGAAGCCGTTTTGCAGGGCGCTGACCGAACGGCCGGCGGCGTAGTATTCCTGGGCGCTCTTGGTGCGCTTGGCCGCCCAGTAGGTGATGACCAGCGTGAGGGCCAGGATAGTGAAAAACAACAGTATTCCCGAGGTGGTCGGGGTCCCGATGGCTGTTTGCACCGTAGCGGTTGGCATGTTAGGCGTCCCCTTCCGTCATTTGGGCTTTCAGCCGGCTGACCTCTTTGTCGTAACTGTTGTTGGCCCAAAACACGTAAATCATGGTCAGCACCCACAACAGCACGATCACCAGCATGCTCAAGGGGATGCCCAAGGTGGTGTACTCCCCGACCCTGGTGGTGAGATAGGACTTGTTGAAGGCCACCAGCAGGATGAAGCCGAAATAGACCACAAAGACCGCCGCCACCAGGACCAGGGTCACCGACCGCCGCCGGGACACCAGGCGCCGGAAGTCCGCTGATTCCGTTATTTCCCTCGCAGATTTCGCCATGGGGACCTCCCGAGATGTTGCATCCTGTGGGCTCGCTCCGCCGGGCGGGTAGCCTTGACGGAGCTAACTTATCTATCGTTAGCTAATTCTACCTAACGCCCGTTAGATTTTAGCCACCATGCCATAGCTGCGATGTAGCTGTCAAGCCTTCAACCCGGCCGCCGATTGAGAAAAGATGCACACCCTTGGGATTTGCCATTTGCGCCGGTTTGGGCTATGCAACGGTATATTGGCCTTCGCCCGACCCCACTGGGAGGCGGAAGGCCCGGCGAATGCCAGGGAGATAATGCATGGACAGGCAGGCGGAAAGGCAGCGCAGGGCCCAGGCCATCTTTGACACCGCGGCCCAGGTGCTCTGCCAGGCGGGTTACGACAAGGCCTCGATTCGCGACATCGCCCAGGCCACGGGCATGACCGGGGCCGGCCTCTACTACTATTTCAAAAGCAAGGAAGAGCTGTTATTCATCATCCTCGACGGCTACATGGACCATCTGCTTGAGGGGGTGCGGGAGCTGTCCCAACGGCTGGATGACCCCGAGGAGCGGCTGCGGGCCTTCATCAACTTCCAGGTGCAGGCCTACTGTCAGAACGTGGCGCGCAGCAAGCTGATTATCAACGATGAGAATTGCCTCTCCGGCCAGCGTTACCAGATCGTCAAGGACAAGCAGCGTCGTTACCTGGGCTACTGGCGGGAAACCCTGGACGCCTACTATCGGCTCAAGGGGGTGGAGCCGGAATTCCTCTCGGTCAACCTTATGTTGCTCATCGCCATGTGCAACTGGATTTACCAGTGGTACGACCCCCAGGGCCCCCTGGCGCCCCCGGCCCTGGCCGAGATGATCTTCCAGCGCTTCACCAAGGGGCTGGCGGGGTGAGGGATAAATAGGCTGTGCCGTGATGGAGATAACCTGACAGTTAAGGCCATCACAGCAGAGCATGTGCTCAAGGGATTCCGGTGTTCGCTCCTCTCGGCCCAACCCAAACCACGCCCCAGGCACTCGGCAAGGCGCCCTCACCCCCCCAATCGACCCCTTATGGCCGGCAAGGCGCTTGGCTTACACCTGCTGGTCCTTGAACAGCTTGTAGCGGATGGAATCGCCCAGGGCCTGGTAGGAGGCCTCCAGCACGTCGAAGGAAACCCCCACGGTACCCCAACTGGAGACGCCGTCGCTGCTTTCGATGAGCACCCGCACCCGTGAGCTGGTGCCGTCGGCGCCGGAGAGCACCCGCACCTTGTAATCCACCAGGCGCACCTCGTTGAGCCTGGGGAAGAAGCGCACCAGGGCCTTTCTTATGGCGCGGTCCAGGGCGTTGACCGGGCCATGGCCGGTGGCCGCCGTGTGCTCCTCCAGGCCGCCCACGCGCACCCGCACCGTGGCCTCGGCCCGGGGCAGCTCGCCCTCGGCGTCCTTGAAGTTCATGACCCTAAAGCCCACCAACTCGAAGTAGCGCTGCCGCCGACCCATGGCCCGGTTCATCAGAAGTTCGAAGCTGGCCTC
>JAKAGJ010000136.1 GCA_021815655.1 Deltaproteobacteria bacterium
CAGCTGGCTCCCCACGGGAGCCGCCGGCCTGGGCCAGGGCGAGAGCGCCAACCGACCCGTTATCGCCCAGCCGGGGGTACCCGGCCCGGTTCGTCACTTATAGCCCAGCGCCACATTGGTGTCAATCTTGGCCCCGGATGGGTAACTGCCCAAGAGGGCTGGATTCTGGCCCTGGGGGCCGCAGGAGAGGGGCGGGGGCCTTACTGAGCCCGCCAGCGCTTATCCTTGCCGGCGCTCAGGCGCAGCTCCTTGACTTAAGTTGGTTTCTCGGCTATGTATCGCCTGTATGAAGGTTGGTTCACACCGAGGTGGGAGTGGCCATGAACAGCCGCCGGCTGGCTCGGCTAATGGGCATGATCTGCGACATAAAGGCCCATCCTCGCCGCAGTCCCGAGGAAATGTGCCGGCATTACAAGATTTCCCGGCGCCAGCTCTACAAGGACCGCGACAGCCTGGCGGCCATGGGCTTCACCTTCCACCACTCGCGCAAAAACGGCGGCTTCGTGCTGGACAAGGAGCTGACCTTCAGCGTGGGCGGCATGAGCCTGTCGGGCCTCTTCGCCCTGGTCCTGGCGGTGCGTCAGCTCACGCGTTTGAGCGACTTCGCCCTGGCCATGGGCGCCTTGGCCGGGTTGCGCTCCCTGGTGGCGGCCTTGCCGGAGCCGGTGCGGCCCTTGTTTCAGGATGCCCTGGAGCAACTGGTGGTGGCCGACGGCTTTGGCTGCGCGCCCGAGGTCCTGCACCAGCTCCTGCCGGCCATTGAGCAGGGACGGCGGGTGGTGCTGGTCATGGAGTCCACCCCCGAGGTGGAACAGCAGGTAAGCGTGGATCCCCAGCGCCTGCTCTTGCGCGAGGGGGCGTTGTTCCTGGAGGCCACGGGCCTGGAGGGCTCCGGCCCCGGCCTGGTGGCCCTGGCGCGGGTGCGGCGGGTGATCCCCACGCCCTTCTTCTCCCCGCCGTTGCCGGAGGCGGCCGGCGGTTAAAAGGCATCCGGTCTTGGGCGGCCGCCGTCCCCATCCCCACTAAGGAGTGCATGTCATGAAGGAAGTAGTCATCGCCAGCGCCTGCCGCACCCCCGTGGCGTCCTTTCAGGGGGCCTTCGCCTCGCTAAGCGCCCTGGATCTGGGCGTGGTGGTCATCAACGAGGCCATCGCCCGGGCGGGCCTGAACAAGGAAGACGTGGACGAGGTGATCCTGGGCAACGTGCTGCCCGCCGGCCTGGGGCAGAACCCGGCCCGTCAGGCCATGCTCAGGGCGGGCCTGCCCTTTGACGTGGGCTGCCTCACCGTGAACAAGGTCTGCGGATCGGGCTTGAAGGCCGTGATGCTGGCGGCCCAGGCCGTGGCCACGGGCGACGCCCAGGTGGTGGTGGCCGGTGGCATGGAATCCATGACCAACGCGCCCTATCTCTTGCTCAAGGAACGCGGCGGTTACCGCATGGGCGACGGCAAGGCCGTGGACTCCATGGTGCACGACGGCCTGTGGGACCACCTCAACAATTTCCACATGGGCATGAGCGCCGAGCTGTGCGCCGAGAAATACGGCGTGACCCGCGCCGACCAGGACCAGTTCGCCCTGGATTCCTACGGCAAATCCATGAAGGCCCAAGCCGAGGGGCGCTTCAAGGCGCAGATCGTGCCCGTGCCGGTGCCCCAGAAAAAGGGCGACCCCAAGTTGGTGGAGGTTGACGAGGGCATCCGCCAGACCTCGGCCGAGGTGCTGGCCCGCCTGCGGCCGGTCTTCAAGAAGGAGGGCGGCACGGTCACGGCGGGCAACGCCTCCAGCCTGAACGACGGCGCCGCGGCGCTGGTGGTGATGAGCGGCGACAAGGCCCGGGAATTGGGCATCAAGCCCCTGGTCAGGGTGGGCGCCCAGGGCGCGGCCGGCATCGACCCCAAATACGTGCTGGTGGCGCCCATCAACTCCATCCCCAAGGTCTGCGCCAAGCAGGGCCTCAAGCCCCGGGACATTGACCTGATGGAGGTGAACGAGGCCTTTGCCGCCTCCTCGGTGGCGGTGCAGCGCACCCTGGACCTGGACCCGGCCAGGATCAACGTCTTTGGCGGGGCCTTGTCCATCGGCCACCCCATCGGCGGCTCCGGGGCGCGGGTGCTCACCACCCTGATCTACGCCCTGAAGGACCGGGGCGCGGCCTTGGGCATGGCCAGCCTGTGCCTGGGCGGCGGCGAGGCCGTGTCCCTGATCGTGGAAAATATGTAATGCTGAATCAAGACCGGACGAATAGTTCAATCTTGGTCCGGCATGCGGGCCATGTATCCACCCCAAGCAAACTGAGTTTGCTTGGGGACCCCGGATGGCCCGCCGGGCGCGACAGCGCCCGGGAGGCCGGGCAAGACCGCGCTTTTGCCCGGCCGATGGGCAATCAAAGCCACGGATGGCTTTGATGCCACAAATAGCTTGCCTGAGCGAGCGGGGGAGCCTTACCGCGAGGAAGGCATCCGCTCCGCGCCAACACCATATATGGAGAGCGAAATGTTGAAGGAAGTGGTGATCGTGGGCGCCGTGCGCACGGCGGTGGGACGGTTCGGCGGCATGTACAGCGACGTCCCGGCCGTGGACCTGGGCGTGACGGCGGTGAAGGAGGCCCTGAAGCGGGCCCAGGTGGAACCCGGCCAGGTGGACGAGCTGATCTACGGCAACGTCCTTAACGCCGGTCTGGGGCAGAACGTGGCCCGCCAGGTGGAGCTGGGCGCGGGTATCCCCATGGAGGCGGGCGCCTTCACCATCAACAAGGTCTGCGCCTCGGGGCTCAAAAGCGTCATGCTGGCGGCCCAGGCCGTGATGTGCGGCGACAGCAAGATCGTGGTGGCCGGCGGCACCGAGAACATGAGCCAGGCCCCCTACGTGCTCAAAAGCGCCCGCTGGGGCGCTCGCATGGGCGACACCAAGATGGTGGACACTATGGTCTTCGACGGGCTTACCGACATCTTCAACGGCTACCACATGGGCATCACCGCCGAGAACGTGGCCGAGAAGTACGGTATCAGCCGCGCCGACCAGGACGCCCTGGCCCTGGCCAGCCAGCAGAACGCCGAGAAGGCCGTCAAGAGCGGCCGCTTCAAGGATGAGATCGTGCCGGTGCTGGTGCCCCAGAAGAAGGGCGACCCCAAGGTCTGCGACACCGACGAGCATCCCCGCTTCGGCGCCACGCCGGAGTCCCTGGCCAAGGTGCCTCCGGCCTTCAAGAAGGGCGGCACGGTCACGGCCGGCAACGCCAGCGGCATCAACGACGGCGCCGCGGCCCTGGTGGTAACCACCGCCGAGACGGCCAAGGCCATGAATCTCCCGGTGCTGGCCAAGATCAAGGCCTACGGCTGGGGCGGCGTGGACCCGGCCTACATGGGCATCGGCCCCATCGCCGCCACCAAGGCCGCCATGGCCAAGTGCGGTGTCACCCCGTCGGACTTCGACCTCATCGAGGCCAACGAGGCCTTCGCGGCCCAGGCCGAGGCGGTTATCCGCGAGCTGAAGTTCAAGCGCGAGATCGTCAACGTCAATGGCGGCGCCATCGCCCTGGGCCATCCCATCGGCGCCAGCGGCGCGCGCATCCTGGTGACGCTGCTTTTCGAGATGGCCAAGCGGGGCGCCGGCCTGGGCCTGGCCACGCTGTGCATCGGCGGCGGCCAGGGCGCGGCCCTGATCGTGGAGAGATAATCAGCAACAGACCGACAGCCCGGCCCGGCCGGGCCAGCAATATCCAGGAGAAGAAAGACATGTCTTACGAAACCATTCTCTACGCCAAGGACGGCGCCATCGCCACCGTGACCATCAACCGCCCCAAGGCGCTCAACGCCCTGAACCCCCAGGTTGTGGCCGAGTTGGGCCAGGTCTTCGCCGAGATCGCCGCCGACGCCGAGGTCAAGGTGGTGCTGCTCACCGGCGCCGGCGACAAGGCCTTCGTGGCCGGCGCCGACATCGTGTCCATGAGCGTGATGGACCCGGTGCAGGCCCGCAACTTCTCGCGTCAGCTCCAAGAGGTGACCTGCGCCATGGAGTCCCTGGCCAAGCCCATCATCGCCGTGGTCAACGGCTTCGCCCTGGGCGGCGGCACCGAGATCGCACTGGCCTGCGACTTCATCTACGCCTCCGACGTCTCCAAGTTCGGCCAGCCCGAGATAAACCTGGGCGTCATCCCCGGCGCCGGCGGCACCCAGCGCCTGAGCCGTCTGGTGGGCAAGAACTGGGCCAAGGAACTGTGCCTCACCGGCGACATCATCGACGTGGCCCTGGCCAAGGAGATCGGCCTGGTCAACCGCGTCTTCACGCCCGAGGAGCTGATGCCGGCGGCGCTGAAAACGGCCAAGAAGATCGCCAGCAAGGGCCGGGTTTCCACCCGGGCCTGCAAGGAGTTGATAAATTTCGGCTTCGACCTGCCTTTGGACCACGCCCTGCGCCTGGAGGCCGAGGCCTTTGGCCTGTGCTTCGCCAGCCCCGACCAGAAAGAGGGCATGGGCGCCTTCATCGAGAAGCGCAAGGCCGAGTTCAAGGGCAGTCTGTAGGCGCTATAGGCACATAAGCGGTATGGGGGCCCGAGGCGGGCGGGCCCCCCGGCTGGAGCTGGCTTGGCCCGCCTGAAGTCTCGATCATCCACTTGCCTAGATGGAAGAGGGGTTGCCATGAACTTTGCACTGACCGAAGAACAGAAGATGGTCAAGGAGACCGCCGCCCGCTTTGCCGACGAGGAGCTGAAACCCAAGGCGGCGCACTTCGACCACACCCACGAGCACCCGGGCGCGGCTATAGCCGCCCTGGGCGAGCTGGGCTTCATGGGCATCGCCATCCCCGAGGCCTACGGCGGACCCGGCCTGGACTACATCAGCTACGTGCTGGCCCTGAGCGAGATCAGCCGCGGCGATGCATCCGTGGGCGTCATCATGAGCGTGTGCAACTCTCTCTACAGCTTCCCGGTCTTCACCTTCGGCACCGAGGAGCAGCGCCAAGCCTTCCTCACCCCCGTGGCCAGTGGCCAGAAACTGGGCTGCTACGGGCTCACCGAGGCCGGCGCCGGCTCCGACCCCGGGGCCATGCGCACCACGGCGGTGCTGGATGGCAACGAGTGGGTGATCAACGGGGAGAAGAAGTTCATCACCAACGGCAACGTGGCCTCCTACGCCGTGATCGCCGCCATCACCGACAAGGCCGCCGGACCCAAGGGCATCTCGTCCTTCGTGGTGGACCTGGAGAACTGCAAGGGCTTCAAGGTGGGGCGCGTCGAGGAGAAAATGGGCATCTGCGCCTCGGGCACCGCCGAGTTGGTCTTCGAGGACGCCCGCATCCCCAAGGACAACCTGCTGGGCCTGCCCGGCGCGGGGCTAAAGCAGATGCTCACCACCCTGGACAGCGGCCGCATCGGCATCGGCTCCCAGGCGCTGGGCATCGGCCGGGCGGTGCTGGAGGAGGCCGTGGCCTACTCCCAGACCCGCGAGCAGTTCGGCAAGCCCATCAGCGCCTTCCAGGCCATCCAGTGGAAGCTGGCCGACATGGCCGCCGCCCTGGACGCCGCCGAGCTCTTATTGCTGCGCGCGGCCTGGATGGAAGACCAGCACATGCACTTTGAGAAGCAGGCGGCCATGGCCAAGATGTTCGCCGCCGACGCAGCCATGAACGCGGCGGTGGAGGGCGTGCAGATTCTGGGTGGCTATGGCTACTCCAAGGAATACGCCATGGAGCGGCATATGCGCGACGCCAAGATCACCCAGATATACGAGGGCACCAACGAGATCATGCGCCTGGTGATCGCCCGCAACCTGCTCAAGGGCAAGTAAGAAAAAAGGAAGGGGCCTCTCGATCCAGACGGGTCCCTTCCTCCGTATGACGGCATTACGACCAACGTGGGGACAGGTTTCGCCATGCCCAAAAAATTCGCCGGTTCAACCGGAGACAAAAAGAGCGCGCGGGCCAATCTGCGTTTGGTGGAGCCAGCGCCCAAGGGCCAAGCCAACGTCTACCAGCTAAAGATTGTATTGAAGGACATCAAGCCGCCCATCTGGCGCAGGTTTCAGGTAGCCGGCGACATTAGGTTCTCCGATTTGTCTCGGGTCATTCAAATCGTCATGGGCTGGCAGGACGCGCACCTCCACGAGTTTCGGGTCGGCGAAAAGCCCATCGGTGTACCTGATCCAGACTTCCCGTCCTCCGACGAGATGATCAACGAAGCATACGTCAGGTTGAACGAGGCCGTTAAAGGCGAGAAGATCAAATTCACCTACGAATATGACTTCGGAGATGGCTGGCGGCACGAACTGACAGTGGAAAAGGTGCTGGCTGGGGAGCAGGGCGAGCCTCTACCCCGCT
>JAKAGJ010000137.1 GCA_021815655.1 Deltaproteobacteria bacterium
GTACGGCCGGCGTGCCCACGGTGGGCAGTATGGCCAAAAGCCCCGCGGCCTCGGCATAGGCGTTGGCCCGGAAGGTGGCGCCGAAGCCTTGTCTGTTGCCCCCCAGGATGAAGAGCATGGCGTGCACCACGGCGCTGGTGACGAACATCTCGCAGAGGGTCAGCAGAGGGGCCAGAAAGAGCATCCACAGGGCCGCCCGCGTGGAGAGCGGAGAATTGGCCATAACCTGGCCCCACAACAGGGTCACGGCCGTGGAAAAGGTGCCCAGCACCAGGCCATAGCTCAGGGGCCAGCTCAGGCCGCCGCGGCTTGACGGCGCCCGCAGGGTGCGGCCGGGGTGGCCCAGCATCTGCCAGGTGGTGCGCCACAGGCGGTGAAAAAGCCCGGTCGCGCCCTCCCAGGCCGGGGCATCCTCAGGATGCCTCTCAGGGGAAGGCCCTTCCTGCCAGGCCCAGTCCTGGGAGCCGCCCAGGGACGGTCCGGCGGGCGGGGTGGGCGGCGGCGGAGGGCTGGACGATTCCCGGGCCTGGGTGTCGGCGGCGGCAGGGGCGTTGGGGTGGTCTTGCTCTTGGCCGCAGACCGGGCAATGCAGGGTGCCCGGCAGGGTTCCGGGCGCGGCCGTGGCCGGGTCCACCTCGGCCCCGCAGTAGGGGCAAAAGGCGGCCATTAGCGACCGTCCTTCTTGCTCTCGGATTTCAGCCGGGACCAGCGGCTCAAAAAGCCCCCCACCCCGCCCAAGATGGCGTTGTCGCGGCGGGCGTTGTCCTCGGCCAGCACCCGCTGCCCCTGGCCGGAAACGGCGGCGCGCAGGCACTCCACGCGCTCGCCGCAGTTCCAGCACTGCTCCTGCACCTCGCGCAGGCCTTGCTTGCTGCGGGGAAATACCTTCTCCAGGACGCCGAAGCAATCCGGACGCGGGCTTTCGCTATCTTGGCTGGTCAAGGGCGGCCTCCCGGCGGCGCTTGGCGGGGTTATACCCGCCGCTGGCAGCAGGATAATGGTTGGGCCGGGGCTGGTCAAGGGCCGGAGGCGCCTGACGGCCGGACCTGCCAACTTCCAGACATGGGAAATACCCGTGGCACATTCTTGAATACGGCTCACTTTTTAGGCATACTTATTATAAGGTATTAATTCGCCAAGCTGGTCTTAGTATTGGTCGTTGCCTGGGATCATAGGACCTCCTGGTCCCTACCTACACCCCTACGCAGGAGTGAGACATGGGAACCCGGGTAATCATTGGTTTGATGGCGGGGCTGCTATGGCTTTGGGGCGCGCCCCTGGCCCAGGCAGCCTCGGCCAGCCAGGACAAGAGCAAATCCAAGGCCACCAGCGGCAAGCCCTGGGGCGGAACCCCGCCGCCCAACCCGGCCAAGTGGCAATCCGGCAAGCCCTACCCCAAATCCTCGGGCAATGTCAGCACCTCCAACGAGGTTCGGGGCGCTGGCCAACGTGGCAAATCCCGTACCTCCAGCGGCGGAGCCAAGGCCACGCCCAGCACCATCAAGACCTCCAGCGGCGCCTCCTGGGGGGCCTCCAAGGCCAAGAGTGGCGGCACGCCTGCCAAAACCAGTTTTGGCGCCGCCGCCGGCGCGGCTGCCAAGCGGGTGGGCGGCAAGAATGGCGGCAGTACCTCCCAGTTCGGCGGCGGGGCCAAGAAGTTCGGGGCCAAGGAGCTGGGCGGCTCCAAGGCCGGCACCCCCAAGGCGGGCCAGGCCTCCAAGAAGTTCGGCAGCACCGCCCTCGGCGGCAAGTCCGGCAGTAGCTCCCACTCCGGCCGGGGGGCCAGCGGCGGCGCCTCCGGCCGCCAGGGTGGCGGCAGCCAAAAGGTCCAGCGCGGCGGCAGCAGCCACGGCGGCTCGGGCGCCTGGGGTTCCAGTGCCTCCCAGGGCGCTGGCACGCCCCGGCGGGGTCTGGGGGCGGCGGCCGGCGGCAGCCACGGCGCGGGCACGGCAGGTTTTTCCGAGGCGGCCAAGAAGATCGGCAGCAAGCCCCAAGGCGGGGCCGCCACCCAAGGGCGCCACGAATCGCCCATGACCAGGCAGGCCCTGGACAAGAAAGACGCCGACTTGCGAAAGAAGATCAAGGACCAGGAGCACAAGGTCCGGGCCGACGAGCAAAACATAAAGGACGCCCAGAGGAGCAGGAAGAATGAGGATGAGGCCTGGCGCAAGCGCGATCAGGGCATAATCAGCGGGCAGGGCGAGCGCATGGCCGGTCAGGAGGCCGACCAGAAGACCTACAAGTTCAGGGGCCAGGACCGCGGCGCGGCTCCGGTGAAGGCGGTGGGCAACGAGCTGTGGCAGAGCCACCAGGACCGCGACGCCAACGTCAAGGGCGCCGATCAGTTCGAACAGCGCATGAAGGACAGACGCGACGCCGACAAGGCCGACCTGGAGCGCTACAAGCAGGACCTGCAAAAGCTGCGGCAACAGCGCTCCACTTTGCCGGCCAAGACCACCACCAGCCCCGGCGCCAACTACCCCCCGCCCAGCACCACGCCGCCGGTGGATCCCAGGAAGTTCCTCCCCTGAGGCTTGCTCTCCTTGCCGGCCAACCAGGCCCCCGGCGATCCCGGGGGCCTGCCTTCCCCAGCCGCCGGACAGGACGCCGGACTACCGATCTTCTCCATTGCCGTTGAACACCTGGTGGGCCTTCAGCACCTGGCGGGCCACTTCCGCCAGCTTCCGGTTGGTGTTGCGGCTGTGCCGTTGCAGGGAGCGCATGGCCTCGGCCTCGCTGAAGCCCCTGGTTTGCATCAGCACCCGCTTGGCGTTGTCGATCTCCTGGCGGTCCGCCAGTTCCTGTTGCAATTCCTGGCGTTGGACGGCCAACTCACCCAGGCGCTGGTGGATGGCGGCGGCCACCTCCAGGGCGGCGGCCACCTCCTGGGGCTCTTGGGGCTCAGCCACCAGGGCCAGGGCCCTGGTGCCCCGCAGGGCCTGGCGCACCATCCGATCCACCCGGCCGCAGACCAGCACCACCCCCACCTCCTGCGGAGCCAGGACCTCAGCCAGGGCACGCACTTCCCCGGAAGGAAATTCGTGCAGGTCCCAGAGGGCCACCAAGGGCGTGCCGGGGGCCAAACTTCCCTGCACGGAGGCAAAAGAATGCCAGCCCCCGGCGCCATATTCCTGGTCCAGGGTGTCCTCCAGCATCTGGCGGTAAGGTGAATGTGGCTTCTGGATAAGGACCACGGCCGGTCTGGACATGGGGCACCTCCTTTAGGGGAGGTCACCATGGCAAGAAGCAATCCAGACAGGTTTCTTGCTATTATAGCTTGTTATTTCATGATGTTAATCTATACGCAGCCCGCCATGCACCCCGTGTTTTTCGGTAAGTCGGCCAATCCACGGCCGAAGCATCGGCAGCCTGGAGCCCAGGCCGCCCAGGCTTTGGCCCGTGGTTTGCATGGAATACAGGCTGAACGGCCCCACGGGAGGTGTCCATGAAAACCAGCCCCATTCCCCTGAGCCCCCAGGCCCTCAGCCTGGCCCCCTCGCCCCAGGGCGCCGCCAAGCCCAGCCAGTTGGATTTCGGCCCCATGGTCAGCCGAGCCATGCAGTCGTCCAACGGGGCCTTGTTGGCGGAAGTGGCCAAGATAGCCATGCTGCAAGGGGCTTCCCGCCTGGGTGGCCTGCTGCCGGCCAGCAACGGCCAGTTCATTCCCCCGGCCCTGGCCCGGGTGGCCAGCCTGCCCCTGCCCGCGGTGACGGCGATGGGCAGCCAGGCCGCGGCGGCCACGGCTACCCCCGCGCAGCCGCCACAAATCTCCGCCTCGGCCACGGCCACGGCCGCGACCTCCACGCCGGCCCCCTCCCAACGACAGGATATTGACGGGCTCATCTCCTCCACCGCCGGCCGCCACGGCGTTGACCCCGACCTGGTGCGGGCGGTGATAACCGCCGAGAGCGATTTCGACAGCAAGAGCGTATCCTCGGCCGGGGCCATGGGGCTGATGCAACTCATGCCCGGCACCGCCCAGGACCTGGGCGTGCGAAATCCCTTTGACCCGGCCCAGAACATCGACGGCGGCACTCGCTACCTGGCCCAACTCTTGCGCCGCTTCGACGGAGACGAGAAAAAGGCCCTGGCGGCCTACAATTGGGGCCCCGGAAACGTGGAACGAGGCGGCAAGCTGCCCGAGGAGACGCGCAACTATCTGCAAAAGGTCTCCCGCTACAAGAAGCTTTACGCCAGCGGCTACAGCACCCTGGCCTGAGCGCGGCCCACCATCCGCCCTTGTCGGCCCGCCGGAGGTGCAATTGGCGGCCCGGCCCTTTATCATAAGGACATAGACCCAAAGCCCCGGCGAGGAGGCCCCCTTGTCATTCCCGGCTTGGACCAGCCAAAGGCTCAAGGCGGTCTTCGCCCCTGGTCGTCCGTTGCAGGTGCTGCTGGACGGCCGCCGCACCTGGCAGCGCAACGCCGTGCGCCATGCCCAACTGCTGGCCGTGATGGACGACGAGATGGCCCTGAGCCTGCCCGAGCCGCCCCTGCCCCCGCCCCTGCTGGGCCAGGACGTGGAAATCTCCGCCCTCTTGGACGAGGCCCCCGGCCAGCGCCGCCGCTACGCCTACCCCTGCACCATCCTGGACGTGCTGCCCGACTTCGCAGGACCCCGAGGACCCCAGCCGGCATTGGTGGTGATGTTCCCCCGTGAGGACGACCTCTACCCCACCAGTCTGCGCAAAGTCCGGCGCCTGGCGGTGCCGCCCGAGGCCCCCTTGCAGCTGTGGCTGGGGGACCAGCGTCTGAACCTGCTGGACATCTCGCAAAAAGGTCTTAGATTCAGCGATGGGGAGCGGTTGGCCGCGTTGAGCCCCGGCGATGAGCTTCAGCTCAAGCTGGTGGTGCATGACGAGCCCCAAAAGCTGCACGGCCGGGTGGCTTCCGTGCACCTGGGGTCATGGGGCTGGGAGGTCTCCCTGGAACTGGGCATTCTGCCCCTGGACTCTTGGACCTCGCTCCTGGAGGCCTTGCAGGAACTGGAACACGCCGCCAATAGTCAAGGAGCCAAGACATGAGCGCGAAAGCAAAAAACGAGGACTACGTCTGGGTGATCGTGGAGAGCGTGGGCCAGGAGGACAACTTCGTGGGCTTGAACGATACCCAGAGCGGCGAAACCTTCATTCCCGTAACCGCCGAGCGCGAGCAGGGGCTGATGCTGGTGGGGCGCCTGCCCGCCGGCCCCCAGGGCGCCACCCGCCAAGTGGAAGCCATCCACAAGGCCCGGCTGATGGAGATGGCCGGCGCCGAGGGCTTCGCCATCTACCTGGTGGACCAGGAGGGGCGCATGCTCAAGCGTCTGGACGCGGTCAAGGCCAACTAATCGGCTAGTAAGCCGCGCCCCATTCAATTATCCGATGGATTTTGCCCGCCGCCTGTTGGCCATGGTATGGCCGGCCATTGATTATGTCTGATATATCCACCTCTGCCGCTTGGGAACGCAAAAAGGCCAGGCTCCCGTCGAAACCCTGATCAGTGTCTATGCCGATGGTTTCCAGGGGATATTTGCTATAACTGGCCCAGGCCTTTTGCATGGCCGCATCACAGCGGCCGAAATCAGCCCTGCCCAAGATGGTCAATCGCAGACCCAAGGGGCCGGCCATGCGTTTAATTACTGAATTAGTTATAAAAACAAGATGTTTGATACCCAGACTCCGGGAGTGGATGATGGCGGCCGCGCAGACCCATATGGTGACCCGCGCCGTGGATTGTCGGGATTTGCTCAAGGTGCCCATTTCTCCCAGCAAACACCTACGGTTCTCGAGTCCAGCGGAAAGCCTTGCCAGTAAATCAAAATCATGGAATTTCTCCGCCGTTAAGGGATTTTTCTTGCTGCCTTCTGAAATACCTATGGCGCCTTGCAATTCCTCCCCCTGGTAGCAGCAGACAAAGGATGGTGGAAAACCAGTGTAAGCCACCCCGGTGCGCTCCATGAATATTGTCCGCGTGAAATCACACACTTCCTGGTATTTGCTTTCACTTTCCCCAACTACGACTAAACGATGCAACGCCCTCGCCCCCTTCAACTAGAATTTTTATATTGATTATCTTGCTCAACCGAACTTGGCTGCCGCCTCATTAACACTGGCGTCGGCGGATGACCTGCCATACCTCGCCCCATTCCTTCATGCGCAACTGTACTGCGCGCGGCGTAAGGCGCCCGCCGTTGCGGCTGATGAACAGCGCATCTTCGCCATCTTTGGCCAGCGACGGGCGCATTGCCAGCCAGGCTTGCAGTGCAGTGATGGCGTGGCTGCCCAGCGGCACAACACGCGTCTTGCCGCCCTTGCCGGTGACGCGCACTTCTCC
>JAKAGJ010000138.1 GCA_021815655.1 Deltaproteobacteria bacterium
CGCGACAGGCGCTGGGCCTCGTTCACGGCGTCGGCGGCCTGCTCCAGTTCCACGCGCCGCTCCAGGGCCATCTCCACCGCCTTGTCCTCGGAGATGTTCAGCGCCTGGTAGGACAGGGGGGCCTCCAGCAGGATGGCCTCGTCCTGCTTGAGGGCCAAAAGCACCTTGAGGTTGTCGGCGGCGTCCTGAAAGCCCTCGCGGGCGTTGGTGAGGCTGTCCTCGGCCTGCTTGAGCTGGATGGAGGCGCGAAAGACATCGATGGGGGTGGCCAGGCCGGCCTTTTCCTTGGCCATGGCCGCCTGGGCGAAGCCGCTCAAGCGCCGGGCGGCGTCCTCGTTCAGGCGCACCAGTTCCCGCTGGCGGATCACCTCGTAGACCCCGGAGACGGTCTCCACCACGGTGCTCACCTGGGCCAGGTAAAAGGAGCGGCGGGCGGTGCGGTCCCAGTACTGGGCGCCTTGCACCGGCGAGAGGTTGAACTCGCGGCTGGTGCCCCGGAACAGGGGCTGGGTCAGGCGCATGTCCAGGCCGGTCTTGTAGGAATCACCGCTGAGCGAGACCACGGGCGCCACGCTGGCCTTGGTGCCGGTGGAGAATTTTTTCTCCAGCTTGAGCCCCAGGGCATAGGTGTTGTAGCCGCTGTCGCTGTCGGCGGAACTGAAGGACACGCCGGCCTGGGGGTATATCTTCAGCTCGAAGTCGGATTCAGCCACCACGGTGGTCAGGCGGGCGCTTTCCAGGTTGTCCTGGCTGTTGGCCAGATTGCGGTTGGCCACCAGGGCTCGGTTGATGGCTTCGGCCAAGGTCAGGTGCAGGGGCGTGTCCGCGCGGGCCGGCAGGCGGGGCCGTTTTTCGGCTCCGGGCAGCACCACGGGCTTGAGCGGGGGCTGGCTGTCCGGCGCCGACTGCCGCGCGGGCGGGACGGGGGCCGGGGCATCCTCGGCGGCGGCCGCGCCGCCAACGGCGGCCAGGGCCAGGAGCAGCCAAAGCGCCCCCAACCAAATGGCGCCCGGGCGGGGAGGAGCCAACCTCCTCCCGCCCGGGCGGCTTGACAAATAATACGCTGTGGCTACTGGGTGCAAACCGTGAAGTTGGTTTCTTCGCCCGCCGGCATGGACCAGTTCAACTTGCTTGGCTTGCCCGAGGCCACGTCGGAGAGAATGATGGCCCCGCGGTTGGGGGGCTCGTCGGACTGGTTGATGGCCACCACGGTGATGGTATTGGTGGCGGGGCACTTGTTGAGATTGATGGTGGTGCTGGTGCCCGAGTGGTTGAGCATGATCTCACCCAGGACGATCTCGCCGTTGACCTTCACGTGCACCACCATGTCGTCGTCGCGCACCGTGGGGTCGTCCACCAGGGCGGTGAGGGTGACGGTGGTCTTGGTGACCGTGGTGTCGCCGGAGCACTGGCAGGCGACAGGGGCGGGGCTGCTGCTTCCGCCGCCACCACCGCCACTGTTGGCCGCCGCCGCGATGGCGATGCCGCCGCCCACCAACACCGCGCCGCCGGCGACCAGCAGGGCCGTCTTGGTGGAGATGCCGCCGTAGGTCACGGGCACCGAGCCGCCATAGGATGCCCCGCTGGCCGTGGTGGCGCTGGCGGGGGCGTCGGTCAGGCCGGCCAGGGCGCCGTAGCACTGGGAGGGGTCGGTGGTGTTGATGATGACGTTGTCATCGAAGCCGGCCAGGGTCTTGGGAGCGGGGGAGTGCTCCATGTAGACATTGACCCGGCGCTGGGAGGCGGTGTCCTGCCAGGAGGGCGCGGACTGGTCGTATTTAACCGGCACCAGGAGGTTGCCGGACTTGACCACCGAGCGCTGGCCATTGACGGCCAACAGGGCATACTCAATGCCCGTGGCGCCCTTGGCCGCGGCGGGCAACTCGGCCACGTAGGTGTCGGCGCCGGTCTTGACCATGTCCACATGGGCGAAATCGGTGGAGGTCTTGGCGGCGCGGAAATAGCAGCGCACCAGTTGAATGCCCTGGGGGTCGGTGACCTTGGCCTCCACCTTGATGCGCCGCGCCGGCACCACGTACTCCAGCGGCTGGTGCTCTATGGCGGTTTGGGGCTGGGCTGCCGACGCGTAGCTGGGGGTAAGGCCCAGGAGCATGCTCAGGCAGAGCAGGGCCACCAGGGGCGGGCTGGCTAATTTCCTCAGTAGTTTCGGCATGCAATAATCCTTTCTGCTGATTGCTTGGTCGTGGGCAACTCACCCGTCCGCCTGAACAGGCGCGCCCAGTTATTGCCACGGCCTTACGTCCCTGGCTTAATGGCTGGAGTATATTATCCTCTGTCGATCACCCATGAGTTACAATAAAACGTCAGGCGTTGTACAGGTAAAAACTGTATTTTAGAGTTGCCTTCACCCATTTTACCGTTCATGAAACCTGTGGAGAGCCACCATACACAAGTAGGAGGCCTAAATCCAGCTTTTAGTGTATCTGATCCTCAAAACTACCAGATATGGTGGCACACCGTCCCTTGGACGGCCCCGGGGCGTCTCTCCCAACTCTAATAGTGGCTGGCGGGAGAGGCGCTTGGCGTAGGTGCGGGCAGTCCAGGCCGGAGGCAGGCCATATCCTGGCGCGAGGGGCAAGGGTTGCGGCAAGTGGGTAGGCGGGCGCGCCGGCCCGGCCAAGTGGGCAGGCCAATGAGGGTGTAGCCTCATCGGGGTGGGCCCGGAACCCGGGTCCCAGCAGGGGGGACGCCGGCGCGGGGGCAGGGGGGCTGGTCAGCCTAGCGCCAGGGGTCCAGGTTCCATTCCATTTCTTGGGACCGGCGCTGATCCTCATAGACATCGGGCTTGCCACCATTGGTGGAGGCGCAGCCGGCCAGGAAGGTGCCCAGGCTGAGCAGGCTCAGCAGCAACGCCAGCAGAACCTTGGTCCTCATAATTACGCTCCTGACCATGTAAGAGGAACCAACCACGCCCCGGTCAAGGGGCCTGGTTAATTTGTGGGATCGCGGCGTGGCCATGTAACCATTTTAAGCCTGGCAGACGCGGCTGGCGACAGCAAACCCCCGGCCCAGACGGGCCGGGGGTTTGCCGGGCAATACCTTTAGAGGCTGATCTGGCGGCTGGCGGCTACTCGCCCTTGGTGGCCAACAAGGCGATGGCGGTCACCACGGACCAGAAACAGGCCGCCACCAGGGCCCCGCCGATGACTTGCAGCATGACAATCCTCCCGAAAAGAGTCGACTGTTGACGGCGCCATGGTAGTACAAGACCCCGGGCATCGCCAAACTATTTTTCGGCCTTTACGCCTCCATGGCCTTGTCGCTCCAGCCGGTGGCCGCCGTCATGGCCGAAAAGACGCTGGCGGGCCGGGCCATCGGCGCTGCCTTTGTTGTCTACCGCCCCGCGATGGTGCCCACGCGGCGTCCGCTGGCATTGCGCACCGTCCATCCTGACCTTGAGGGTTCCATGGTGCCCACGCGGTGGCCGCTGGCGTCGCGGATGGTCCATGTCCCACAGGAGGCGGACCCCGGGGCCCTGCCCGAGCCGCGACTTACGGTGCCCTCACCCGCGAAGCGGCTGGCCTGGCGCAACAGCTCGGCATCGCTGATGGCCAAGGCGGGAGTGGCCAGGGCCAATATCAGCAGGCATACGCATATTAGGCGCATGGCTCTCCCCTGGTTGACGCTAGGTGACACATTTGGCTTCATATGGAGCAATTATCTGAAATAAATGATAATTATGAACGGGCCTTGATCTGGGCCATCATGGCCAGCACCGCCTGCAAATGCTCGGGCGTGGCCATGGCCTGCTTGAACAGGTCGATCTCGTAGCCCAGGGTCTGCTCCAGGGTGCTCTCGGCGCCGTGGCGCAGGATGGCCTTGGCCATGCGCACCGCCGGCTGGGGATGCTGGGCGATGGTGTTGGCCAACTCCAGGGCCGCCGGCAGCAGGTCCTCGGGCGCCGTGACGCGGTTGACCAGGCCCAGGGACAATGCCTCGGCGGCGTCGACTTGGCGGGCGGTGAGCACCAGCTCCATGGCCCGGCCCAGCCCCAGCATGCGCGGCAGCATGAAGGCGGAGCCGAACTCGGGGGTGACGCCTATGCGCACGAAGCCGCAGGAGAACACGGCCTGGCTGCTGGCCAGGCGCACGTCGCATAACAGGGGCATGGTGAAACCCCAGCCCACGGCGACGCCGTTGATGGCCGCGATCATGGGCTTGGGGAAGTTGGCCAGGGCACGGGGGAAGTCCAGGTCGGCAAAGCGCTCGCGCGCCTGCCAGTCGCCGGATTGGGCCATGGCGGCGAAGCGCTTCAGATCGCCTCCGGCGCTGAAGGCCCGACCCGCGCCGGTTATGACCAACGCGGCCACGCTGTCATCCAGGCGGGCGTCCTCCAGGGCGCTCATCATGCCCGCCTTGATGTCCTCGTTGAGGGCGTTGAGCTGCGCCGGGCGGTTGAGGGTCAAAAGGCGCACGGCGCCGCGTTCTTCCACTAGTACGGCATTATGGTCCACGGTTGGTCCTCGCTGGGCGTTTAGGGTTGGGCGTTCACGCTGCGGGCACCCCCAGGCTAGCCCAGGACGGGCCGGCTGTCAAAGCCGGGGCCGAACCCCCAGGGCCGGCTTGCCAAAAACCCGGCGGGGGATTAAAGTCTAGGCTGGCCAACGGGGCGCCAGGCCCCGTCCGGCGCGGAAACATTTCCTCGGCCTCTTGCAGGCCCGCAGCGGCGGCCAGGCGCACCCCTTGCCCGGCCAGGATCGCCCGCGCGGGACCAGGATGGGGAGGCTCGCCGCCTTATAGCCCCCTCACGCTGATATACCCCCGGCGACCGCCTCCCGCTTGTCCAAGGCGGGACGCACGCGCAAAGGAGTGCACATGTCCAAGAATTTCGACCGCTTCAACGGCACCGAGAAATATATCGTCTCCCCGGCCCTGCGCGACGTGGTCAACGTGGCCATCAGCCTGGGACGTCCGCTCTTGGTCAAGGGCGAGCCCGGCACCGGCAAGACCTTGCTAGCCCACAACATCGCCCGCGCCCTGGGCAAGGACCTCTTGATCTGGAACGTCAAGTCCACCACCAAGGCCAAGGACGGGCTCTACGTCTATGACACCGTGCAGCGCCTCAATGATTCGCGCTTCGGCACCGGCGACGTCAGCGACATCAAGCGCTACATCCACCTGGGGCAACTGGGACGCTCCTTCACCACCGCCGAGCGCGTGGTGCTTCTGATCGATGAGATCGACAAGGCCGACCTGGAGTTCCCCAACGATCTGCTCAATGAGCTTGACGAGATGAGCTTCTTCATCCCCGAGACCGAGGAGACCATCGAGGCGGCCCAGCGCCCCATCGTGGTCATCACCTCCAACTCGGAGAAGGAGCTGCCCGACGCCTTTTTGCGCCGCTGCGTGTTCCATTACATCGAGTTCCCGGACGTGGACCTGATGAAGGACATCGTGCACGTGCACTTCCCCAACCTGGACAAGCGCCTGCTCAAGGAAGTCCTGGGGCGCTTCTACTGGCTCAGGCAGATCGACAACTTCCGCAAGAAGCCCTCCACAAGCGAGCTCCTGGACTGGATTCAGGCCCTGATCGCCGGCGGCATCGAGCCCGAGAAGGTGGCCAAGGAGCTGCCCTTCGCCGGCGCTCTCATCAAGAAGGAGCAAGACGTGGAGGTCTTGCAGGCGGCCATGGAGCGCTCGGGCAAGGGCGGACCGCTGGGACTGCGTAGCCGGTTCTAGGCGGGTAAGCCCATGTTCATGGACCTCTTCTATACCCTGCGCCAGCTCAAGGTCCCGGTCTCGGTGACCGAGTGGATGACCTTGATGGAGGCGCTCTCCAAGGGCCACGCCCAGAGTAGCCTCACCAGCTTCTATCACCTGGCGCGGGCGGTGCTCATCAAGTCCGAGACCTTCTACGACCAATACGACCAGGCCTTCGCCCACGTCTTCCGCGAGGCGGCCCTGCCGGCCGACATCCGCCAGGAGATACTGGACTGGCTGGCCGACCCCTTGAATCGCCTGGAGCTGTCCGACGAGGAGCTGGCCGCCATCGAGCGCTGGGACCTGGACAAGCTGCGCCAGGAGCTGGACAAGCGCCTCAATGAGCAGGACGAGCGCCACGACGGCGGCTCGCGTTGGGTGGGCACCGGCGGCACCAGCCCCTTTGGCCACTCCGGCGCCCACCCGGCCGGCATACGCATCGGCGGGGAAGGCGGCGGCGGCCGGGCCATCCAGATCGCCTCGGCCCGGCGCTTCAAGAACTACCGCACCGACGTGGCCCTGGACGTGCGCCAGATCAAGGTGGCGCTCAAGAAGTTGCGCCAATTCGCCAAGGAAG
>JAKAGJ010000139.1 GCA_021815655.1 Deltaproteobacteria bacterium
GCCCTGGCCCAGGTACTCGCGGCCCTGGAGCAGCGCCCCGGTACCGCCGCTGGGCCGGCGGCGGCGGTATAATATGAACAGTGGGCGCCGGCAATCGTCGGCGTCCGGCCAACGCCCCCGACCCCAGCCAAGGAGCCATGACATGTACGAGCCCATCCGCAATCTGCTGCTGGCCGGCCTGGGCGCGGCGGTGCTGACCAAGGACAAGGTCCTGGAGGTCACCCGCCAACTGGTGGAGCAGGGCAAGCTCAGCACCGGCGAGGCCGAGAAGATGGCCGAGGATTTGGCCGAGGAGTCCCGGCGCCAGAGCAAGAACTGGGGCGAGAAGCTGGACCAGGGCATAAAGAAGGCCGTGGAGGCCCTTAACCTGGCCGGCCGCGAGGAACTGAAGGACCTTCAGGACCGCGTGACCAACCTGGAGCGAACCGTGGCCCTCTTGGAGCGGCGCCTGGCCCCGGCTGAGCCCCCGGCGCCCCCGGCCTGAGGGCGGCCCCGGCGGCCTTGAGCACCCTGCGCAACATCTCCCGCCTGGCCGACGTGGCCACGGTGCTGGCCAGGAACGGCTTCGCCGACCTGGCCGCGCGCCTGGACCTGCCGGGCTGGAAACCGGGTGGCCGCCACCTGGCCGCCGAAAAGCTGGCCCGCCGCTATTCGGTGGGGGCCAGGCTGCGCATGGTGGCCGAGGACCTGGGCCCCACCTTTGTCAAGCTGGGGCAACTGGTCAGCCTACGGCCGGACCTGTTGCCCAAGGAGTTGGTGCTGGAACTCAGGCTCCTGCAGGACCGGGTCACGCCGGAGCCCTACGCCGCCATCCTGGACGCGGTGCACAAGTCCCTGGGCCGCCCCCTGGACGAGACTTTCAGCGACTTCTCCACCGAGCCCCTGGCCTCGGCCTCCCTGGCCCAGGTGCATCGGGCGCGGCGCCGGGACGATGGCCGCTGGGTGGCGGTGAAGGTGCGCCGCCCCGGCATCCTCACCGTGGTGGAGGCCGACCTGGCCCTGTTGGCCGCCCTGGCCCGCACCCTGCACCAGCGGGTGGACCACCTCAAGCCCTACAACCTGCCCGAGCTGGTGCAGGAGATCACCCTGCACCTGCGGCAAGAGATGGATTTCTCCCTGGAGGCCCGGCACATGCAAACCGCGCGCGCCCATCAGGGCCCGCGCCCCGGCCTGGACATCCCCGCGCCCCACCCCGACCTGTGCTGCCCCTCGCTTCTGACCATGGACCTGGTGGTGGGCTCCCGCCTGGAAGACGCCGCCCTGACCCCGGCCCAGAAGAGGACCCTGGCCCGCCAGTTGGCCGCCGCCATCCTGGAGCAGGTGCTCAAGCACGGCTTTTTCCACGCCGACCCCCACCCCGGCAACATCCTGGTGCAGACCAGCGGCGAGGCGCCCCGCCTGGCCCTTCTGGACTGGGGCCTGGTGGGGCGGCTCACCCCCAAGATGCGCTTTTTGCTGGGCGACATGCTGGTGGCGGTGGTGGACCGCGAGCCCCTGGACCTGGTGCGGGCCATGCAGGCCATGGGCGCCGCCCCGTCCTCGGGCGACAGCACGGCCCTGGTCCACGACGTGGAGGAGATGTTGGAGAGGGTGCACTCGGTGCCCCTGCACCAGATCGACACCAGCGCCCTGATCCTGGACCTCATGGACCTGTTGCGCGTGCATCATCTCAAAATGCAGCCCCAGTACGCCCTGTTGGACAAGGCCTTCTTGGAGATGGAAGGGCTGGCCCGGGAGCTGGACCCGGACTTCGACGCCGTGGAGGTGGCCCGCCCCCTGGTCGGCTCCCTGTGGCTGGAGCGCTGGCGCCCCGACGTGGTCTACAAGCTGGTGCGCCGCCACCTGCGCGAGGGCCTGGACCTGCTCAAGGACCTGCCCGGCCGCCTGGATCATCTGCTGGGCATGCTGGAACACGGCGAAATGAGCATGGAGTTCAAGCACAAGGGCCTGGTGCCCTTGACCAAGGCCATCCAGGACTCCTCCAACCGCGTCACCATGGGCCTGATCGTGGCTGCGCTGATCGTGGGCAGCTCCATGATTATCACCACCGGCGTGGAGCCCAAAATCTTTGGCCTGCCCGCCCTGGGGCTCATCGGCTATTTGTTCAGCGGTATCGCCGGGCTGTGGCTGGTGTGGTCCATCTTTCGCTCAGGCCGTTTCTGAGTCTTTATCTCACGCCTCGCCTTGACGCACACTTCAATTATTGCTATGGTTGGCCATTGGCATTGCCTATGCTTATCATTCGTCTGACCGCACCCAACCAGCTCCACGGAAGCCCACGCGGCGGGTCCGGAGCGCGGTGCCGCCCGACCCGTACATGCCCAGCCGGGTGCACCCGGCCCGGCCCGGAGGTAAAGCCCCATGGACTTGCGACGCTTGCAGGTCTTCGCCAAGGTCTATGAATGCCGCTCCTTTTCGCGAGCGGCCGACGAGGTTCTCCTTAGCCAACCCACGGTGAGCGGGCACATCAAGAGCCTGGAAACCGAGCTGGGCGTGCGCCTGTTCGACCGCCTGGGGCGGGAGATCCTTCCCACCCGGGGGGCCGAGCTGCTCTACGGCCATGCCCGGCGCATCCTGGAGATGGTGGAAGAGGCCCAGCGGGCGGTGGACGCCTTCCTGGGGCGCCTGCGCGGCGAGCTTTTGGTGGGCGGCTCCACCATCCCCGGCCAATACGTGCTGCCCGAGTTCATCGGCCGCTTCCGCACCATGCACCCCGAGGTGCGCGTCACCCTGACCATAGGCGACACCAGCGAGATCTGCGAGAAGGTGCTCCGGGGCAGCCTGGAGGTGGGCCTGGTGGGGGCGGTCATCGACGAGGACCGCTTGGCCTTCGCCCCCATCATGGACGACCAGGTGGTGCTGGCCGCCTGGCCCGAGCATCCCCTGGCCGGCCGGCGCATCACCCCCCACGACCTGGCCCAGGTGCCGGTGGTGCTGCGCGAGCCGGGCAGCGGCACCCGCATGGCCCTGACCAAGGCCTTGGCCCGGGCGGAGATGGGCCTGGAAGACCTGACCGTGGCCGCCCAGATGGGCTCCACCATGGCCGTGTTGCAGGCGGTGCGCGCCCAGGTGGGGGTGGGCGTCATCAGCCACCTGGCCCTGGTGGACGACCTGGCCGCCGGCCGGGTGGTGGAGCTGGACCTGGAAGGCCTGGAGTTGAAGCGCCAGTTCCACCTGGTCACCCGCAAGAAGCGCACCCACTCCCCGGCGGCCCAGGCCTTCATGGCCCTGTGCCTGGCCGCCCTGCCCGGCGACAAGTAGGAGCGCCGGACCCGGCAAGAGAGACAACATGCCTGACGACATCAAGCTGGCAGAAAAGGCCCGCGCCGCCGGTTGAGCGGCCAAGATAGGTCCGGGCGACCTGGCGGCCATACTCAAGGGCCTGCCCCGCGAGCAGGACCCGCGCCTGTTGGTGGGGGCCGACACCGCCGACGACGCCGGGGTGTTTCAGCTTACCCCGGAATTGGCCCTGATCCAGACCCTGGATTTTTTCACGCCCATCGTCAACGACCCCTATCTCTTCGGCCAGATCGCCGCCACCAACTCCCTGAGCGACGTCTACGCCATGGGCGGGACGCCGCTGACGGCCATGAACATCTGCTGCTTTCCGGTGAAGGAGCATCCGCCCGAGGTCTTCCGCGAGATACTGCGCGGCGGCCTGGAGAAGATACACCAGGCCGGGGCGGTGCTGGCCGGCGGGCACTCGGTGGAGGACCCGGAGCTGAAGTACGGGCTGTCGGTCACCGGCATCGTGCACCCGGCCCGGGTGGTGACCAACGCCGGGCTTAAATCCGGCCAAGCGCTGGTCCTGTCCAAGCCCCTGGGCACCGGAGTGATCGCCACGGCCTTGAAGGCCCGCCTGGCCACGCCGGCGGCGGTGGCCCAAGCCGTGGAGCTGATGACCACCTTGAACGCCGGCGGGGCCCAGGTGATGCAGGCCTTCGGGGTCAGCGGGGCCACCGACATCACCGGCTTCGGGCTATTGGGCCACGCCCTGGAGCTGGCAAGCGCCTCCGGGCTGGGCCTGGAGATCATCGCCAGCCAGGTGCCCATCCTGGCCGAGGCCCGCGAGATGGCCAGCATGGGGCTGGTGCCGGTGGGCAGCCACGCCAACCGCGATTATTGCCACCGCGCCGTGCATGTCCAGGGCCACGCCGACGCGGTGCTCCTGGACCTCTTGGCCGACGCCCAGACCAGCGGCGGCCTCCTGATGGGCCTGGACCCGGAGCACCTGGAGCCGGCGCTGGCCAGGCTGCGCGGCCAGGGGCTCCAGGCGGCGGTGATCGGCCGCGCCGGGGTGGGCGAACCGGGCACCATCACCCTGCGTTTCTAGGCAACCGCCCCCGGGGGCGACGAGGCGAGGCAACCATGCGCGACCTGGCCTTCTTGGTGGGATTGCCCCTCTTGGCCGGTCTGGCCGGCTGGTACAAGTTCCAGTCCTGGCGCTGGCCGCTGGTGCTGCTGGGCCTGTCGCTGGCCCTGGCGGCCTGGGTCTTCCGGCGCCTGGTGGGGCGTCTGGCCCCGGCCCTGGCCCCGGCCCTGGTCTGGGGCAGCCTCCTGGGCGGGGCGGCCTGGGGCCTGCTCCAGGCCCTCATGGCCCCCTTCACGGGCCTGACCTGGGTGCTGGTGGCCCCCTTTCACCACGAGGCCCTGTTCCTGGGCTTAAGCCTCACGGGCGTGGCCGGCCTGGTGCGCGGCCCCTGGGCCGGGCGCTGGCCGCGCCTCGGCGCCCAGACTGTCCTGCCCGGGGCGGGGCGTCTGCTCGTCTTCCTGGGGTTGTGCGGGCTGTTGCTGCTGGCGGCCCTGCACCTGGGCCTGGCCGCCTCCCTGCTGGAGGCCGGCGCCCAGGGCGGTCCCGGCGGTCTCAAGGGCCTGCTCAAAAGCCCCCTGGCCCTGCTGTGGCTCCTGGGCCTGGCCGGGCTGGGGCTGGCCGGCCTGGCGGCGCGCTGGCCGGGACGGGTGCTCCTGGTCTGGCTGCCGGGGCTGGGCTGGGGCCTCATGTGGGCGCGGGTGGGCCTGGGGGTGCTCTCGGCCATGGAGCCGGTGCAGCAGGCCTTCTCCGCCGAGATACTGCAACTGTTATTCCTGGCCGCCGCCGCCTGGCTGGGGCTCTGCCTGCTGGGCGGCCCAGCCCCCGACCAATCCCCACGGCCCTAGCCTGGACTCAGCAACCGCCCCGCCGGGTCCTCAGGGCTCCAGGACGGCCCCCAGGATATTGCGCATGCGTTTTATGGCGAAGGCATGGGCCTGGGGGTCGAAGTCGCCCACGGCCTCTTGATGCACCACGGCCTTGAGGTCGCGGTTGCGCAGGCCGGAGCAGGTCTCCATGACGCAGATGGAGGTGCAGACGCCGCACAGGTGCACCTCCTCCACCTGCTGGCGGCGCAGGATGTCCGCCAGCTCGGTGCCGTAGAAGGCGCTGTAGCGGGTCTTGGTCAGCCAGTGTTCGCCGTCCCGGGGCTGGAAGCCGGGCAGGGGCGCCGCCCCCGGGGTGCCGGTCAGGCAGTGGGGCGGAAACAGTTGGAACTCCAGGTCGTCGGGGGGGTGGCTGTCGGCCACGAAGACAATCAGCGAGCCCTGCTGGCGATGCTCCTGGAGCAGCCGCCGCGCCTGGGGGACAATGCCGGCGGCCTGGTCGCCACAGTACAAGGCGCCCGCGGGGTCCAGGAAATCGCGCAGCATGTCTATGACCAACAGCGCCCGGCGGCTCATTTGCAATCCTCCCGGTCCTTGGTTGGCGATTGGCTGGCCATGGGGCAAGGGGTTGACCCCACAGCGCGCGATGGCGGTGCCCCCGGCCTAATCGTTACGCCCCAGGGACTTGCGCCACAGGCGCTTGAAGTAGTCCCCCAGGCCCTGGGGGGCGGGGGCGATGCTTATGCGGTCGATATAAAGATCGGCCACGCCGGGCAGGAAGGCCACCCGGCACTCCAGGTCCTTGTCCTCCCGCGCCAGCTCGAAGGCCACCTCCAGCTCCTGGTAGCCGCCATCCTTGAGGTCCTGGGGCCGCACCTGGCGGCTGGCCAGGGTCTGGCCGCCGCTCTTGGCCACGTCCAGGCGGGCCACAGGCCCCTGCCCCCGCACCTCCGCCAGCTTAAGGCGGAAGCGGGCCAGGTAGCGGCCAGCGGGCAGGTAGTCGTACTGGCCGTAGATGATATCGCCGGCCGGGGCCTGGCGCGAAACCACCACGGCCTTGCCCCCCGAGGCCTGGCCGTCCTCGCGCACCTGGCCGGGGGGGTGGCGGTAGTCCTCGGCCTCGTAGATCAGCTCGGCCCCCGCCGCCTGG
>JAKAGJ010000140.1 GCA_021815655.1 Deltaproteobacteria bacterium
ACCATGCCCACGGACGGCAAGCCAGGGCGGGCCGGGTTGTCCCGGCCCGCCCTCTTTGGTCTACGACGCAGGCCCCAGCTTGGCCTCGGCCGCCTTGAAGCGGGCGATCTCCTCCGGACTGGTGTTGCACAGGTTGAGGGGGCCACCCAGGTGCACGTAGGTGCCATCCACGAACAAGTAGGTGCCGCCACAGGCGCAAGGCCCCGCCTCCTCGCCGTGGATATGCATGGTCTCGTCGCTGATGTATACGTCCGAGCGGCGGACGTCACCGCATTTGTTGCATATGGCCGGTATGTGGGGCATGGGACACTCCTTGGGTGAAAACGTGGTGAAGCCACCCATGGCGGGTGGCCTAGTTGAAAGATAGGATTTCCAGCGGCGAAGGCAAGGGTGAGGAAGATAAGAGATCAGGAAAAGGGATGGGCCGAGGTTGGATAGGGGCTACCCTCGTCTGGCCTAAGTCAGTACCAGACGCGTGTGGGCAGGGCTGGCGGATCAGCGGCGGTTCAGGCTTCGATGAACTTGAAAGAGTTCATGATTTCCTGCAAGCCGCCGAACAAGCCCTTGCTCAAATCCGACAAGGGCACGTAACTGGCGGTCACGGTATAGAGCATGCCGGTCACCAGGTACTGCTGCTGCACCTGATACATGGTGCCCGTTAAGTGGGGCTGAGAGGAAATCAGCACCCCGCTTTGATGGATATTGTCGATATGTATGTCAGCCGCGTCCAGGGTGACACCAGCCTTGCGCAGCATGACTTCCGATAATCTGACCATCTCTTCGATGTTGGTGTAATCGCCAACGCTTTCCACGGTGACATTAACGTTGGGCCGGAACAGTCTAAATATTTTCTTGGAAAATATGATAATGGGCATGGCGCGGGTGGGCAGGTTGAATTCCGGCCCCATGGAGGCCAGGAAGGCCGTGGAGGGCCGCCAAAACTCCCAGTCATCATCAGGTATGGCGATGCTGAATTTGTAATCCTTGGAATAGTAGGTCCGCTCCGAGATGCCATCGTTGTTTTCCAAGGTTGCCAGAGTCTTAGGCGGTTTGAGCAACTTCCATATTTCCTTGCCCGCCTGGATCACCCCGGGCAAAGCCTGGAAGACGCCGACCGCAGTCTCGATGTAGCCGTTCATGTTTATCCTCCCCCATAATGCGCACAGATTAGCAGGGCGTCAGGTATTATTTTCCGCCAGGCCCGCGGGCTAATGTGCCGCCCCAGCGGAATTGACCGCGGGCTGTCATGGCGCGCCGGCGACGTCAGCGCGCGGACGACATTTCCTCCCCCAACAGCATACACAATGTGCCAATACCTCGGCAAGACGCCAAGCGACCCCGCCCCCCAAAAGAATCCGGCCGCCCCCCAGGGAGCGGCCGTGCCTGCTGCTAGGGCAGCGGTTCGACGACCACGCCCGGCGGCGGATCCACCACCACGTAGCCGCCGGGGGCCTGCTGGTAGTACACGCCCTCGTAGCTGTAGTAGGTCAGCCCGCCGATCACCAGGGCCGCGAAGCCAATGGGCAGGGCCGCCAGCAAAAAGCCTCGCGGCGGGCGCACCGCGTAGTAGTAGCCATCGGCGTGCCGGTTGTAGTAGCGCCCGTGATGATAATAATAGTTCCTGCCGTGGGTATGGTAACGCTGGTAGCCGTGGGGCAGATTATGCACACGGTGATAGCTGGGCCGGTAATGGCCGGGCCTGGCGTGGCTGGGCCGCTGGTGGCTGGGCCGTTGTTGGCTGACCCGCCGCTGGCTGGGCCGTTGCTGGCTGACCCGCCGCTGGCTGGACCGCTGCGGACTCACCCTGTGCTGGCTGGGCCGGCTCTGGCTCACCCTGCCCTGGCCACCCCCGCCCTTGCGGTGTTGCTGGTCTGCCAGGGCCAGGCCAGGCGTGGCCAGGCAAAAAATCAGCAGCAGGCACAATCCCCAATAAAGCCTACGCACTAGACTTGGACCACTAACTATGGCCATAACCCCATCTCCAGATAAGTGTTATCAGCCCCAGCAGGCCACAGGCCCACGCCAGCGTCGCTGACGCAATTAGTCGCCAATTAATAGTGCCGTGACAGTATCTTATGACAATCGGTCAACTTTTAACCAAGCTTAATTGCCTACTTACTCCCGAGCTTAAGTTCAACTTACGACAAGCCAGGATAACTTGGCAAGGAATTACGGCGTGGACGGGTGGCCCATGGCCTTTGCGGAGCGACGTTGCCGGCGTCAGGCAGCCTTCTGATAAAAAGGCCCGGCCACCCAGGGTTGGGCGGCCGGGCCGTGGGGCTTAGGAGTTTGGCGCGGCTACTTCAGCTTGGCCAGGCCCTCTTGCAGGCGGTCCATGCCCTTGGCGATCAGCTCCATGCTGGTGGCGAAGGAGAAACGCACGCAGGAATCCTCGCCAAAGGCCACGCCGGGCACCGTGGCGATGTGCGACTCTTCCAAAAGGTAGTCGGAAAGCTCCAGCGAGCCCTTGATGACCTTGTCCCCGAACTTCTTGCCAAAGTAGGCCGAAAGGTTGGGGAAGACATAGAAGGCGCCGCCGGGCTCGGAGCAGGTCACGCCGGGCATGGCCCGCAGGCGGCCCAGGATATAGGCCAGCCGCTTCTCGAACTCCGCGCGCATGCGCTCCACCTCGTCCTGAGGGCCATTGAGGGCGGTGAGCGCCGCCTTCTGGGAAATGGAGGTGGGGTTGGAGGTGGACTGGCTCTGAATCTTGGCGCAGGCCTTAATCAGCGGCTGGGGGCCGGCCATGTAGCCGATGCGCCAGCCGGTCATGGCGTAGGCCTTGGAAACACCGTTCAACGTGCAGGTGTGCTCGAAGATCTTCTGTCCCAGGCTGGCGGTGGAGACAAACTTGCGCCCGCCAAAAAGGATGGGCTCGTACATCTCGTCGCTGACGATGATGATGCCGTGATCGGCGCAGAGCTGGGCCAGGGGCTTCAGCTCGTCGGCGCTGTACACCGAGCCGGTGGGGTTGGAGGGCGAGTTGATGAAGATGGCCTTGGTTTTGTTGGTGATGGCCTTCTTCAGGTCGGCCAGGTTGAGCTTGAAGTCGTCGGCCTCTCTGGTGGGCACGATCACCGGCACGCCGCCGGCCAGGATGACCATGGGCGGATAGCTGACCCAGTAGGGGGCCGGCACGATCACCTCGTCGCCGTCGTTGATAAGGGCCTGCATCAAGAGATAGCTGGAGTGCTTGCCGCCCACGTTGATGATGACCTGGTCGGTGGTGTAGTCCAGGCCGTTGTCGCGTTTGAACTTCTCGGCCACGGCTTTCTTGAGCTCCGGCATGCCGTCGGCGGCGGTGTAGCCGTGGAAGCCCTGGTCGATGGCCTCCTTGGCGGCCGCGCAGATGTGGGCCGGGGTGCGGAAGTCGGGTTCGCCCACGCCGAAGCTGATGACGTCCACGCCGGCGGCCTTGAGGCTTTTGGCCTTGGCGTCCACGGCCAGGGTGGGCGAGGGCTGGATGCTCATAACGCGACGGGCAAGTTCCATGGTCTCTCCTGCCTCCAGGGGCCACGAGGCCTCCCGGGGATGTGGGGTTGAACAATCAGACACAAACAGCGGTGGATTAAATACCTGTAACCAACGGGTTTGTCAAGCAGGCGGCTTAAGTCCCCGCATGAAGAACGGCGTCTCGATAGGAGCCTATCTCACTGGTTAATGAGCCACGCTCCCGCCCCCTGAGGCGAGCACTCGTCCGACCCGTTATGGGAGGCGAGGCACCGGCCCTATTCGCCGGTGACCTCGAAGGCGGGGGTGGCGAATTCGCGCTCGGCGGCCTCGGGATCGGAGGCATTTAGTATGACCAGGTTGCGCAGGTGCATGTAGGTCTCGGCGTCCATGGACACGAAGTCAATGGCCGTGCCTTCGGGGTCCACGCGGATGATGCGCCCTTCCATGTGCAACACCGGCGCGCTCTCCTCCTCGCCCACCAGGTGCACGGTGAGGGTGCAGCCCTGACCGGCCTTGAGCGGCAGATCGCCGACCAGGTACAGGCCCTTGTGGCTCAGGTCCCGGCTTTCCACGTCCAACAGACGCGCGCCGGTGGCCTGCACATCGACGCGGGTGCGGAAGTTCACGCGGGTGCGGCGGCGGCGGTTGGATGAGTCCATGGGAACCTCGGGCATGGGGTGACGACACGTGGCCTAATTTTGAAATATAGCAAGATTGTCACCGGCGCTCAAGCCATTGCCCCGCTTGGCCTGACTATTGACAGACCGCCCCTCCGGGGGTTAAGTCTGGATGGCGTCTGTTCAGGCCCCGCCGCCGCGCCGGCGGGGCCGGGAGCTGGCGCCCACATATTGCTGGGGGAGCTGGAAACGGCTGAGAGTACGCCCGGAGGTCGGGCGTTGACCCCTCGAACCTGTTGGGTAATTCCAACGCAGGGAAGCATTCGCCAGGCCCAGCCATGCCAGGGGCCGGTTTCCCATGCGGAGGCCGGCCCGGTTTTTTTCGGGCCAGCCGGAAAGGACTTTGCATGCTGGACGAAACCATCATCACCAGGGCCATCATTCAACGTTACATGGAAAAGCTGCAAGACCGTCTGGAGCTGGACGTGGCCATCGTGGGCGGCGGCCCGGCGGGCCTGGTGGCGGGCTATTTCCTGGCCCGCGCCGGCTACAAGACGGCGCTGTTCGAGCGCAAGCTCTCCCTGGGCGGAGGCATGTGGGGCGGTGGCATGATGTTCAACGAGATCGTGGTGCAGGATCAGGCCAAGCGCATCTTGGATGAGATGGGCGTGGCCAGCCGGGAGTTTGAGCCTGGCTACCACACCGCCGACAGCGTGCTTTGCGCCAGCACCCTGTGCTCGGCGGCCTGCCGGGCCGGACTGACCATCTTCAACCTGGTGAGCATGGAGGACGTGATGGTGCGCGACCAGCGGGTGGTGGGCTTGGTCATCAACTGGTCGGCGGTGGAGATGGCCCGCCTGCACGTGGACCCCTTGACCATCCGCGCCCGCTACACCATCGACGCCACCGGCCACGCCGCCGAGGTGGTGCGGGTCATCGCGCGCAAGGTGGACGCCGAACTCTTCACCAAGACCGGCGGCGTGGTGGGCGAGCGTTCGCTGTGGGCCGAGGTGGCCGAGAGCCACACCCTGAACAACACCCGCGAGGCCTTCCCCGGCGTCTTCACCGCCGGCATGTGCTCTAACGCCACCTTCGGCTCCTACCGCATGGGGCCGGTGTTCGGCGGCATGCTGCTCTCGGGCGAGAAGGCGGCCCAGATGGTGGCCGAGCGGCTGAAGGCCGAGAAGTAAGAGAAAGATGTAGGGAAAAAAGGGAAGGCGGGCCCGCGCGGGGGCCTGCCTAAACTCTTAATGCCAAAAATTTTTCGAGAAGGATATCTAATCAATGATTTATTTTGTAGCGCATTGCGTTTCTTGGACAAGTTGATCGGAAGCTATTTCTTCTACTATTACGGCTGTGCCTGTTGTGGCAATAAATAGCATTGATTTCATTTTTCCTGAAAACTCACTGTAATTAAGCCTTATTCCCACAACGGCATTGGCTCCCAGGTTCAAGGCTTCCCGTTGTATTTCTTTCAAACAAAAGTCTTTGGCTGCTTTCAGGGTGTCCTGTGTGGTTTGACTCCTGCCCCCAAAAAAATCAGTAAGCGCTACAAACAAATCCTCTAATATATGCATACCAAAAGCACATTCGGAGGAAACGATTCCTATATGTTTAATTATGCGATAATTTGATAGTTCGTTGGTTGTAGATAATAATATATCATCAGGATTTTGTTCTAGACTTCTAGCTGCTATTTTTCTGATTTCGTATGGGGTTAATTGTTCAATGTTTTTTATTTGAGTTTTTGCATATTCGGCCTCCTTACTATCCGGGAATAACCTTACGATTTCATTATATATGCTTAGCGCCTTCTCTGGGTTGGATTTCTTATACTGCAGGTCGTATGCTTCTCTATATAAACGCTCATGGGTTTTCATATGAAATGCTTCTTTTTGTTGTTAAGTAAAGCAATTAACCTCACCCCATCAAGGGCTGCCACGCCAGACTATTCCCCTAATAGATCATTTTCCAACATAGACATCATGGACTGACTACCCTGAGCTATGGTTTGCCGCATCGTCTAGATTTCAGCCATTCGGCACTATTTGGGCCGATAGGTAAAAGGAGGCAGTGAGAGACTGCCCACGGAAACTGCTGACTTGGCAAACCGCCAGCGTCTACTCCCCCTTGAAAAACCCCTTGGGTATCACCGTTATCCCCCGCTCGCTGACCTTGAATTGCTTGCGGTCCTCCACGGGGTCGTAGCCGATAC
>JAKAGJ010000141.1 GCA_021815655.1 Deltaproteobacteria bacterium
GTCAAGCTGTTGGACGGCAGCTTGAACAGCCTGCACAACGGCTCGGGCATGAAGATCCACTTCGGCACCGGCAACAGCGCCGCCCAGGACTACTACTACGTCAACATCGGCGACATGCGCGCCACCGAGGGCACCGGCCTGCGCGTGGGCAGCAGCGACACCAACGACATCTTCCGCACCACCGCCCTGAGCGCCGCCACCCCCACCACGGCCCTGGGCGGCACCAGCGGCATCTTCGGAATCCAGTACTCCACCGACGGTGGCACCTCCTGGAGCAACTACGGCTACGTCAACGTCAGCGCCGGCACCGACACCCTGACCACGGTCATGGACAAGATCAACCAGGGCTCGGCCCAGACCGGCTCATTCGTATACGGTTCCATGGCCTTCACCTCCAGCGACATGTACGGTCAGACCCTGACCATCGGCACCGCGGTGTTCTCCTTCAGCTCCGGCGGGGCGACAGCCACCACTTTCGACAGCGCCACCGGGCTGGGGGTCATCGGCACTTCCATCAACGGCGGGTGGACCGGCACCACGGTGGGCTACGAAATTGAATCCATAATCAACAACAACATTAACGACTTCGGACTCTATGCCGGTGGCGCCATCGCCACGACCGGGACCAGCGCCCTCTACCTGACCAGCACCGAACTGGGCAGCACCACCCCCATCGTGCTGGCCACCACCCTCACCAGCGTCACCCCCTCCTCGGCGGGAAACCTGACTGGCGGCGGCGGCACCCAGGTCACCGCCTCGCTCTACCATGATTCGGTCCACAATAACTACCAACTCCAGCTCAACAACAACAGCCGGGGCGACAACTTCCAGATGCGCATCGTCACCACCGACGGCTGGGATTTGGGGCCGGGCACCTCCACTCAGGGCACCCAAACGGGACCCGTAGTTTTCAATCGTGTAGACTTTTTGAGCAACTACAGCCTGACCGATCAGTCCAGTGATTGGAGCCAGGTGCAGAACGCCTCCGGCAACACCAACTGGGACGGCAAGGACATCCTCACCCAGTCCGGCGCGCAGAAGGCCCTGGCCCAGTTGGACGCGGCCATCAAGACCAAGGACACCGCCCGCGCGCACCTGGGCGCCTTGCAGAACCGGCTGAACAACACCATCACCAACCTGCAGATCCAGGCCGAGAACCTGCAAGCCGCCGAGTCGCGCATCAGTGACGTGGACGTGGCCACCGAGATGACCCAGTTCACGCGCAACAACATCATGGCCCAGGCCGGCGTGGCCATGCTGGCCCAGGCCAACAGCCTGCCCCAGCTGGCCCTCCAGCTCCTCAGCGGCCGCTAGGCCTAAAACCCACCGGCTGGGCCCCCCGGGCCCCGCCGCCCCGCGAGCAAGCCGGGCCCCATCCTCGCCAGAGGGTGGGGCCCGGCCCCTTTGAGGCCTCGCCTGGCCGCCGCTGGCCTGAATTACGGCACGATATTTGAATAAATTGAGCCCGGGACCCCGCCCAGGACGGCGGGGCAGGGTTATACGCCGTTTATGAGGAAAATCATGCCTAGCACGCCCCAAATCATGCCGCGGTCCGCTTCTGTCCCCGCCCCCCAGCCGCCACGGGAATGCCTGTTCCTGACCCGTCAGATGGCCGAGTCCCTCCGTGGCCGCATCCTGGACCTCAGTGGCCTGGCCCTGCGCGCCCAGGCCAACAGCCTGCCCAAGCTGGCCTGCCTGTTGCTGGCCGGCAGCCAGCCGCCGCGGCAATGAGGGGGCGGCTTTATTTAATCGCCCATGGTGGCACGATAATTGTATATTTTCCGCTATGAGCGGCCCCGCCCCGAGGCTGGGCAACCTGGCCAACCTCTAGCGGATGAACGTGCTCCTCATGAAGCGCAAGAAGCCACACTCCAGCCGTCAGAGCCAGGCCGGCCCCCCGGCGGCCGCCACCGGGGCCCCCGCCTCGGATATCAATGAAAACGATACGCTGGCCCAGGCCAGGCAACTAATCTCCCTGGGGCGCCAGGACGAGGCCCTGGTCCTTCTGACCCGCCTGGCCCAGGCGCCGCTGCCGGCTCCAGAGGCCCTGGAGGCCCTGGGGCGCCTGCACATGGACAGGCGGGAGTTTGTCGAGGCTGCGTCAGTATTTCGCCGCCTGAGCCGCCAGACGCCCCGGGACGCGGCCTTGCGCAACTCCCTGGCCATGGCCCTGGTCATGTCCGGCCGCCGCCCGGAGGCCCGCCCCGAGTTGGAGGAGGCGGTGCGCCTGGCCCCCCAGGAGCCCATCTTTCAGTTCAACCTGGGCAAGTACTACATCCTGGTGGAGGACTACGCCCAAGGCCGGCGGGTGCTGGAGGGCCTTCTGCCCCAGGCCCCGCCGGAAATGCGCGACCAGACCCTGGGGCATCTCAACCAGTGCCTGGCCAGGCTGGGCCTGCCCCTGGCCAGCGCCCAGGGGGCCATGGTCTTCCATCCCGCGCCCGGCGGCGCGGCGGCCCCGGCCAGGGAGATGCTCCTGTGTTGCAGCCCGGGCATGGACAGCTTCGTGGACGGGCTCATCAGCGGCTTGGCCCCTCGGGTGCGGGTGGAGAAGCTGGTTTCCCAAGAGCCCGAGGAAATCCTGGCGGCCGTCAAGCGGCATCAGACCATCTGGATCGAGTGGGGCAACGAGCTGGCCGAGTTTTTGACCAGGCAGGGCGCCGAGGCCCTCAAGGGCAAGCGGGTGATCCTGCGCATCCATGCCTACGAGGTGATGCAGGGCCAGGCCGAGCGCATAGACTATGGCCAGGTGACGGACCTCATGTTCGTCTGCGCCGGCATGCGCGACCTGCTCCTGGCGCGCCGCCCCGAGATACGCCAGCAGGTCAAACGCATCCACGTCATCCCCAACGGCATAGACACCGGGCGTTTCCAGTTGACCCCCCACCCCGCGGGCCTGGAAATCGCCTACGTGGGCTACCTGAATTTCAAGAAGGGGCCCATGGTGCTGATGCACGCCCTCAAGGCCCTGCACAGCCGCGACCAGCGCTGCCACCTGCACGTGGCCGGGATTTTCCAGGACCGCTACAGCGAGACCGCCTGCCGCCACTTCCTGGCCCAGAACAACCTGGAGGGCGCGGTGCGCTTCCACGGCTGGGTCAAGGACGTAGAGCCCTGGCTGGCCGACAAGAGCGCCATCATCTGCACCAGCCTCTCGGAGAGCCAGGGCCTGGGGCTGATGGAGGCCCTGGCCATGGGGCTCAAGCCCCTGATCTACAATTTCCACACCGCCCGCCACATCTACCCCCGCCAATGGCTGTGGAACAACCTGGAGGAACTGGGCGAGCTGGTCTACGAGGCCCACGACCCCCGCGAGGGCCGGCGCTTCGTGGAGGAGAACTACTCCCTGGACTTGCAGGTCCAGCGGCTTCAAGAAATGATCTTCGAGGAGCGGGAGGTGGTATTTGCCGGGCCGCGGGTGGAACTGGCCGGCCTGCCCGAGGTGCCCTCCGCCTGCTTTAGCCCCAGTCTGCCCGAGCGCCGCGAGGCCAACCAGCGCTTCGGCCTGCAACTGAAGCAGGCGGGCCGGGTCAAGGCGGCCACGGTGTTTCTGGAAAGGGCCTGGAGCCAGTCCCGCTACCAGGATCGCCAGGCCGCCCAGGAACTCCTGGACTGCCATCTGCGGCGGGCGCGCTACGGTGAGTTGGGCCAGGTATATCGCCAGATGGGCCTGGCCGCCGCCGCCCGGGGCGACTACGAGGCCATGCTGGCGGCCTTCTATGAATTTTACTACGGCGCCTATCGCCACACCGGCTCCTACCGCTGGCAGCGCTTCGATCCGGCCATCGACACCGTGCTCCGGCTGGTGGCCGACAAGGTGGAACCCCTGCCCGCTCACCAGGAGCTGATCGCGCGCGTGGACCCGGCCAAGGTCAAGGTGGCCCTGGTGCTGGAATCCTTCGACCCGGCCTGGGCCACGGTCAAGCGTTTCGTGGACATCGGCCGGCGCCTGGACAAGTCCCGCTTCGAAGTGATCTACCTGACGCGCATGGAATTGCAGGACTCCTGGCGCCCGCTGCTGGATGAGCTTCAGGCCCGTGGCTGCCACCTGTTATGGGCGCCCGGCCAGGAGTATTACGCCAAGATTCAGGGCTTCCTGTATGCCCTGCGCCACATGGGCTGCGACGCGCTCATGCTCAACACGCAATTTCTAACCCCCTGGTACGACCTGCTGGCCCTGTGCGGCGCCGCCCGGCGGGTGCTCAAGTTCGTGGCCCAAACCGGCGGTCTGGAGAGCTCCAGCGACTTGGCGGTCAGCGTGCTGGGGCGCGATTTGGTGGAGGAGGTGGCCGAGGGCGTCCATATCGGCCCGGCCCAGGTGGTGGAGGGCGTGCGCCAGCGCGCGGAGCGCCAGGGCCCGGCCGGCCGCCTCAAGGCCGTCTGCGTGGGGCGTCCGGTCAAGTTCATCAACAATCACCAGTTCTGGAGCGTGCTCGGCCAGATACTTGAGGAGATACCCGGACTGGAGCTGAGCGTGATCGGCTGCCAGGCCCGGGACATCTTCGGCGGTCAGCCCAGCCCCCATGAGCGGCTGCGATTTCTGGGCTTCCGCCAGGATGTCCACCAGCTCCTGGCCGACTACGACGTGCTGATCGACACCTGGCCCTTGGGCGGGGGCAGCGCCGTGCGCGAGGCCCACGCCGCCGGCGTCCCGGTCATCTCCTATGCCACCGACTGGCACCAGCACTATGGCGTGGATGCCACCTTCGAGGGCGGCCTGGATGACTTCGTGCATCCCGAACTCCTGCTGCCGGGCTTTGAACTCAGCCGATTGCGGACGCTTTTGGGCCGGCTGGCCGGCGACCTGGACTACTATCGGCGCATCCAGTCGCAATGCCGGAGCATCCCCGCCCTGAGCCCGGCCCAGTTCGCCGCCCGGCTGGAAGAGGTGCTGCTGCAACTGGCCGGCCGCTAGGCCCGGGGTTGGGCGGGGAGGGCAGGGGAGTCATGACGCGGGACCCGCAAAAGATCCTGATCCTGGGCACCGGCGGCAATTGCCGGGATATCCTGGACATCATCCTGGACATCAACGCCGCCGCCGGCCGCGCCCTGTGGGAGCCGGCGGGCTTTTTGGACGACGACCAAGCCCAGTGGGGCCGCCAGGTGTGCGGCTTGCCCGTGCGGGGGGCCCTGAGCGCCGCGGCGCGGCAGAGCGGCTGCCTGTTGGTCAACGGCATCGGCAGCCCCTTCAACCACCGCGACAAGCCGGCCATCCTGGCCAAGACCGGCGCCGGCCCCGAGCGCTTCGCCACCCTGGTGCACCCCACGGCCACACTCTCGCGCTGGGCCAGCCTGGGCGCTGGCTGCGTGCTGTTCCCCCAGGTGGCGGTGCACAGCGGCGCCCGCCTGGGCGATCAGGTCATCGTGCTTACCGGCGGCGTCATCAACCACGACTGCCTGGTGGGCGACTATTCCTGCCTGGCCAGCGGGGTCCGCCTTTCCGGCGGGGTGGAGGTGGGCTCCTGCTGCTACCTGGGTAGCGCCAGCGCCGTGCGCGGCAACCTCAAGATAGGCCCGGGCAGCCTGGTGGGCCTGGGCAGCGCCGTGGTCAGCGACGTGCCGCCCGACAGCGTGGTGGCCGGCAATCCCGCCCGGCCGCTCAGGAGCAACGCCGCCCCGGGGCGCCAGGGCCCCCGCCAGCCTTTTTAACCAATTTGCGATCAATCAACTGGAGGGCGTTGCACGGGGCAGGGCGCCCCGTGCAGCACTCCCAACCAGTTTGATCGCAACGCGGTATTAGTGGTCCCCGCCCAAAAAGGCCGTGGGACGCCAGCCCTTGTTGTGAATCTGCCCGTCGCGGTACCACACCCGCAAGAATCCCTGGCTGTCCACATAGGCCGAGTCCGGCAGCACCCAGGAGGGGTTCCAGCGCAGGCGGTCCTCGTGGAGGTAGCCGGTCTGCAACAGCACCATGTCCGAGCGGCGCTCGATCATCACGCCGTCGTAGAGGGTGACCTTGCCCACGTCGGTCATGGCCGTGAACATGGGCTTGGCCCGGCCGGAGATGAGGCCGGAGGAGGTGAGCGCCCGGATCAGGGCCAGGCCCTGATCGATGGTGGTGCGGTGGTGGCTCACCCCGCGCAGGGGTATGCAGTGGAACAGGTAGTGGGGTTCGATGCCCTGCAAGCGCACGGCGTTGAACAGCTCGGCCTGGGTCTCCAGGGTGTCGTTGACGCCCCGGAGCAGCACGTGCTGGCTGTAGATGGTGATGCCCGCCTCCTGCAAGCGCCGGCAGGCGGCCTTGGTTTCGGGGCACAGCTCCACCGGGGCGTTGATGTGGGTG
>JAKAGJ010000142.1 GCA_021815655.1 Deltaproteobacteria bacterium
CCGGTGCGGCTCGACGCTTGGGTCGCCGCCAGCCAACCCTCCCTGGGACCGGCCCGTCGCAACGTCCTCTACGTGGTCGCCGAGCTGACCATGGACGGCGCCTGGGTGCCCAGCAGCCAGATCAAGGAACACTTCGGCGCCCAGCGCCAGCCGGTGAACCGTCACCTGCGGGCCTTGGAGGCCGAGGGCTTGGTGCTCCTGGAAAACCGGGGTCGCGGACTGCCCTTGTACGTCAAGGCCACCGCCGCCGGCCGCCGGGCCGTGGGCCTGCGCGGACCCCAGCGCCCGGCCGAGGCCCCCGCCGAGGTCGAGGCCGCCCAGGTCCTGGCACCGCTGGCCGAACCCGCTCCCCTGCCGGCCATGATCGCCGCCGACCAGGAGGTCCCGGTAAGCCGCGGTGAGCGCTTCGCCATGACCCTCTACGACGCCCTGCGCCCCTTCCTGCGCGGGCTGGAGTACCAGGATTTCCGGCGCTTGTTGATGCAGACCCTGGCCGCGGCCCTGGGGCGCATCCCCTACAGCCAGATCACCCCGCCGCCCCCGCCCCGCGCCCTGGCCCCCGAGCCAGCCGAGGAGGCGCCGGCCCAGGTGGCGGTGGTGCGGCCACTGCCCGGCCCGCCGGTGCTGCAGGTGCTCTCTCCTTCCCAGGAACCGCCGGAGCTGACCGCTGCGGAGGAGGCCCTGGAGGAGCGTCTGGATGTCAGTTGCCACCCCGAGCGGCGCGAGCAGCTGTGGTGGGAGCGCACCAAGGATTTCAGCGCCCTGTGGGACCAGATCAGCCGCTGGCGGCTGGGCTCCCTGGGCACCAGCTTCACCAGCTTCGGCCCCCGCTGGCGCCACCCGGAGTGGAACAACTACAACCGCGCCCGCCGGCAGGCCGACGCCCGTGGCGCGCGCTATCTGGACTGGATCCAGGCCCAGTTCGACCGCCTGAACGGGCCGGTGAGCCCCCACGAGCTGCACGGCGAGGAGGCCCTGGCCGCCTGGCACAAGAGGGTTTCCAGCCAGGGCGGCCTGCAGGGTCCGGCGCCATTGGGCGCGGCTCCCTACACGGTGGACAGTTTCAACGTCAAGAACCCCGACCACGTGGCCTACGCCGAGGAACTCCTGGGGCAGATCACCTCTCTGGCCCACCGGGTCTACGGCGATGACCCCGATGGCCCCATCCGGCTTTTGACCCAGGCCGTCTCCGGCGGCAACCTGCCCGAGGCCGCCCTGGAGCTTCGGCCCCAGTGGAAGGACCGGGTCCTGGCCTCTCTGGGCCGCCCGGCGCCGGTGCCCCAGCCTACCCCCGCGCCCCAGCCGGCCCCCCGGCCGGTGGTGGTGGAGGCGCCCAGCTACACCGTCCGGCAGGCGCTCATCATCTAGCCCCCCGGCCAGGGGGAATCCGCGACGCCACCAGGCCATCCCCGCACCCGGGGATGGCCTGAATCTATTGGGCGCCGGGCCCACGCGCGGGCCTACTCGCAAGGCACGCGGCTGCTGGACACGAAATTCCGCGGGGGCAGGCGCTTGCGTGCCTGGCCGCCGCGTCTGGCCAGGAGGGCCAGCCGGCGCGGACCTTCGGCGTGGCAAAAGCCACGGTAATCGGTCTCGTACTTGCCGTAGCTCCCGGGCTGGCCAGCGATGAGGCTGTGGCAATACACATATTCATGTTGTTGTTTTGCCCAGGGCGCCCGCCCGCCTTGCCGTCTACTGAACGCCAAGGGTGGCGTGAAACCGGTATTAAAGCCAACGGGGCAGGGTTTACCCCCGCCCCGCTGGCGTTCATGCCCTGGCCCGAACCTCCGGGCCAGCCGTCTATTCCTCCGGTGGCGTCGGGGCCTCGCGGAACTTCACCTCCCCGCGCTGGCGCTTGGCATATTCCTGCAATTGGCGGCGGGCGGCGTCGAAGGCCTCGCGCACGGCCACCTCCATGTCCTCGTGGGGCTCGCGCCCCACCACCAGTTCCTCGCCGGGCACGCTCAGGTTGATCTTGACGTTGTAGGACGAGCCCTTCTGCTGGCTGCGGTGGGGGCACTCGATCATCACCCGGCAGGCGATGATCTTGTCGCAGTAGCGGTCCAGCTTGTGGGCGCGCTCGCGGATGGCCTCCTCCAGGCGGTTGGTCAGGCTACAGTTGCGCACGCTGAGCTGCATTGGCGATTGCATAGGCGAACCTCCCTGACAAAACGATTAGGTTGCGGTAACCGTCGGCCCACATCCGGCGCCTGCCTTTAATCCAGGCGCAAAAAAGGGTATTTCAGCCTTTGCTCCCGGTCCCAGAGGGCTATGCCCGCCCGGGTGCCCACGGTTTCCAGGGCCACGATGATCTGGGGATCGCTGAAGGTCACCTGCGCGGGGCGCCCCAGGCCGGTGGTGGCGGCCAGGAGCAGATCGTCCAGGGCCTGCTCCGTCTGGGGGGTGGAAATGCGCCCCTTGAAACCCCGGCGGTGCAGGCGCACGTGGAAGCTCTGCCCCGCCAGGGCCGGGGCCAGGCTGGCCAGGATCATGCCGGCCTGGGTCATGAACTCCTGGGGGCTGTTGAAGGTGAAGGTCTGGGGGCAGGGGATGAGCTTGCCGATGAGGGCGGCGGCCACGGGGTCCACGGCCAGTACCTGGCGCAGGGCCTCCAGTAAGCCCGGGATGTCCTCGGTGCGCAGGGTCAGGACGTTGTAGAAGTCGCTGCGCCGCACCTGCCCAAAGGGGGTCAACAGGTCCAGGGCCTGGCTATAACGCCCGGAGGCTATGGTCACCACCACGTTCCAGTCGCTCATGCGGGCATCCGCTCGTGGGTGCGGGCCTGGCGCGGACCCAGATCGGCCAGGCCTGTTACTTATAGTATAGGGCTGGCCGGGGGGCGTAGGGAAAGGGCTTTTGCGGGCGGGCGTCGGTGCCGGGCGGCGGGCCTGAAAAAGCCAACCCCGGCCCCATCCGCGGGGGATGGTCCGGGGCGGCAAGTGGAGTGAGGCCTTTAGGCGGCGCCGGCGGCCCGCAACTGGCGGGAGCGGGTGACGTGCTCCTTGAGCACCGCGTCGGCGAACTGGGCCACGGGCAGGGTGGACTTGCGGTCGGTGTCGCGGTTGGTCACGCTCACGGAGCCTTCCTGCTGCTCGCGCTGCCCCACCACGCACAGGTAGGGTATCTTTTGCATCTTGGCCTCGCGCACCTTGCGGTTGAGAGTCTCCTTGCGGTCGTCCAACTCCACGCGCAGGCCCAGCCGCTCCAACTGGTCCTTGACCTGGGCGGCGTAGGCGGTCTGCTCGTCGGTAATGGGCAGCACCTTGACCTGCACCGGCATCAGCCACAGGGGTAGGGCCCCGGCGTAATGCTCCACCAGGAAGGCGATGGTGCGCTCCAGGCAGCCTATGGAGGAGCGGTGCACCACCCAGGGCATGCGCCGCGAGCCGTCCTCGGCTATGTACTCCAGGTGGAAGCGCTGAGCCAGGGCGATGTCTATCTGGTTGGTGAACAGGGTCTCCTCGCGGCCGCCCACGGTGGCCATCTGCACGTCCAGCTTGGGGCCGTAGAAGGCGGCGTGGCCGGGCTCCACCTGGGCCTCCAGCTTCATCTCCTCGCATATGTCGCGCATATCCCGCTCGGCCATGGCCCAGCTTTCGGGGGCGTCGATGTACTTCTCCTTGTGGTCGTCGCGCAGGGACAGCCGGTACCAGCAGCGCTCAGCCAGGCCCAGGGTCTCCATGACGTAGCCGATGAGGTCCACCACCTCGCGGAAAACCGGCTTGACGTCCTCGGGCTTGCAGAAGATATGGGCGTCGGCCAGATGGAAGCCCATGACCCGGATCAGCCCCGAGAGCTCGCCGCTCTTCTCCTTGCGGTACATGGGCGAAATCTCGGCGTAGCGCACCGGCAGCTCGCGGTAGGAGCGCGGCCGGGCGGCGTAGAGCATGAAGTGGTGAGGGCAGGTCATGGGGCGCAGCACGTAGTCCTCGCCGTCCACGTTGATGGGCGGGTACATGGAGTCCTGGTAGTGCTCCCAGTGGCCGGAGATCTCGTAGAGGTGCTTGCGCCCCAGGATGGGGGTCTGCACGTGCAGGTAGCCGCGCTTGATCTCCTCATCGACGATGAAGCGCTCCAGGGCGCGGCGGATGGTGGTGCCCTTTTCGGTGAACATGGGCAGGCCCTTGCCCACGTCCGGCGAGATGACGAAGAGGTCCATGTCGCGGCCCAGCCTGCGGTGGTCGCGGCGCTCGGCCTCCTCGCGCTGCTCTATGTAGGCCGCCAGGTCCTCGGGAGTGAGGAAGGCCAGGCCGTAGATGCGGCTGAGCATGGGGCGCTTCTCGTCGCCGCGCCAGTAGGCCCCGGCCACGCGGTCCAGCTTGAAGGCCTTCAGGGGCAGGTCTTTGGTGTTGGCCACATGGGGACCCTTGCACAGGTCCAGGAAGCCGCCCAGTCCATAGAAGGACACCTCGGTCTCGCCCTGGGCGGCCAGGTCCTCCACCAGCTCCACCTTGAGTACCTCCCCCCGTTGGGCCAGCAGGGCCTTGGCCTCGGCCACCCCCATGCTGGAGGGCGCCAGGTCATGCTTGGCCTGGGCCAGCTTGCGCATGCGCCTCTCGATGTCCTTGAGGTCGCTTAGGCTGAAGGGCTGGTCGGTGAGGAAATCGTAGTAGAAGCCGTCGTCAATGGCCGGGCCGATGCCCAGCTTGACCTCGGGGCGCAATTCCTGCACCGCGGCGGCCAGCAGGTGGCTGAAGGTATGGCGCATCTCGTGCAGCCGGGCCGCCTCTTGGGGGTCCATGGTCTTGTGCTGGTACATGGGGGACAAGCTCCTTGCCCGTTAACTGTGTAATGAAAAGTCCGTCCATGGACTCTTTCAAATCGAGCCAGCCGAGGTCAATTGGGCTAACTCTCTCAAAAAACTTGGCTCTTTGAGCCTAAGTTTCTTGGCGGGCCTTCCTTGACCCGCTAGCAGGCTGTTTTTAACAGCCTGCTGATGGATTATGCCAGACGTCACACCAACTTATAATTGATGGCTCCCACCCTGTCAACCGCCGGGGACGGGCCCCGGGGAGCCGGCGGGCGCGGTTGTGTAATATAATACTGATCCCAGGCGCGCCTGGTAGCAAGGAGCGGGAAAATGCAACGCCTACTGCCATCGGTCTGTCCCTTTGATTGCCCTGATACCTGCGGGCTTTTGGTGAAGGTGCGTGATGGCCAGGCCCTGGCCGTGAGCGGCGACCCTCGGCATCCCTTCACCCGGGGCTTCATCTGCCAGAAGATGCGCCATTACCCCGAGCGCGTGCACTCGCCGGCGCGCCTGACCACGCCGCTGTTGCGCCAGGGCGCCAAGGGTGGCGGGAGCTTCCGGCCCATTGCCTGGGATGAGGCGCTGGATATCATCGAGCGCCAAATCACCCAGACCGTGGCCCGCCACGGGGCCGAGGCCATCCTGCCCTACAGCTACGCCGGGCACATGGGCCTGGTGCAGCGCAACTCCGGCGATGCCTTTTTCCACAAATTGGGGGCCAGCCGCCTGGAGCGCACCATCTGCGGGTCCACGGCCGGCCTGGGCTTCAGCCTGAGCCTGGGGCGCGGCCCCAGCACGGACATAGAATCCGCGGTGGATTCTGATTTCATCATCATCTGGGGCTCCAACACCCTGACCACCAACCTGCACGCCTGGCCCTTTTTTCAGGAGGCCCGCCGCCGGGGAGCCAGGATCGTGGTCATCGACCCCTACCAGAACCGCACCGCCCGCCGCGCCGACCGGCACCTGATGCTCAAGCCCGGCACGGACGCGGCCCTGGCCCTGGGCCTGATGCATGTGCTTATCAATGAGGGATTGCTTGACCGCGCTTTCATCGCGCAACACACCCTGGGCTTCGAGCAACTGGCGGAACGCGCGGCCCAGTGGCCGCCGGAGCGCGCGGCCCAGGTCTGCGGTCTTGAGCCCGAGGAGATCACACAACTTGGCCGGGACTACGGCGCGGCCCGGGCGCCCTACATCCGCACCGGCTTCGGCTTCGCCCGCCAGCAAAAGGGGGGCATGGCCATGCGCGCGGTGGCTCTCCTGCCCGCCCTGGTGGGGGCCTTTCAGCGCCCGGGCGGAGGCATCACCCGCACCACCAGCGAGGCCGCGCCCTTCAACATGAAGCCCCTGACCCGGCCCGACCTGGCCCCGGCGGGTGTGCGGGGCTTCAACATGGTGCGTCTGGGCCAGGTGTTGACCCAGGCCCAGCCGCCGGTGCGCCTCTTGTACGTCTACCTGTGCAACCCGGCGGTGGTGGCCCCGGATTCTTCCCAGGTGCTGGCCGGCCT
>JAKAGJ010000143.1 GCA_021815655.1 Deltaproteobacteria bacterium
GGTATGGGAGGTGCCGGTGACCACCCCCAGCCAAATCTCGTCGCGGGGGGTGAAGATGCGCGCCAGGCGCAGGTCCAGGGTGGCCTGCTCGATGTCGGGGGAGCGCTCGTAGTCGGTATAGGTGCCAGTGACGATGGAGTCGAAGCGGTACTTGGGGGCAAACCGCCAGGACAGGCCCACGTCGGCCTTTTGCTCCGCCGAGTTTTCGGCCTGGGGGTTCTCGTTGTTCACCACGGCGTAGGAATAGCCGGCGGAGAGCTGGCTACCGCCGGGTCCCAGCAGGTGGGTGACCCTGCCGCCGGTTATGTTGCGGTCGTGGCGGCCGGAGAACTGCTGCACCTGGGCCAGGGAGCCGGTTTCGCTGAGGCTGGCCAGATCGTAGCTGGAGGAATAGCCGTTGAACAGCTCGATGGCCCACAACTGGGAGGGCAGGTAGCGCCAGCGGGCCATGATGTCGCCACTTTGAAAGCCATTGTAGTTGGTAAGCCGGGAGTATTGGTTGAACTCGGCCGAGCCGGCCACGGTCAACTGGTTGGTGGGCTTGCCGGCCTGGAGGCTGGCTCCGGGGCGCACGGTGAAAAAGGTGTCGCCGTTGGGATGGCTTTGTTGGCGGACGTTGTCGTCATAGCCCACGCCGGCGGTGACGTTTGGTGTGAAAATAATGCCCGCCCAGGCCACCCCGGGGGCCAAGGCCGCCCAGGACAGGCACCAGGCCAGGAGAATTAAACCCCACCCCCAGTACGGCCCCAGGGCCGGGGTGCGAGGGCTGTCCTGGGGCCAGGCCCCGCGGCGATCCCGTGCCCAGAGGCGGCGGCGCGATATCTGATGGTGGCGGTTGCGTCTCACGGTACGATGAGAATGTCCCCTGGTTCAAGTTCGATGTTCTGCATGGGGTTCTTGCCGGCGATCACCTCCGAGTACTTGAAAGGCAACCGCTGCTGGTTCACCCCCTTGCCCCTGAGCACCACGATGTCGTCCTTGCTGGCCCAGTCGTTGAACCCGCCGGCGGCGGTAATGCCTTGCAGCACGCTGGTATAGGCCAGCAGGGGATAGTCGCCGGCCTTGACCACGTTGCCCAGCACGCTGAAGGAGTGGCTGCGGGGATTGTTAACCATCACGTAGACCTTGGGGGAGGCTATGTAGCGCTCCAAGGACTTGGTGATGGCCTCCTTGAGTTCCATGGGGGTCTGCCCGGCGGCCACCACGTCATCGGCCAGCGGCATGGACAACCGGCCGTCGGGGCGCACCAGCACGTCCTTGCGGGTCAGTGAGTCCTCACGCCAGACCACGATCTCCAGAACGTCGCTGGGACCGATGCGGTAGGGCTCCAGAACGGGTTCGGCGGCCAGGGCGGGCAGGGCCGAGGCCACCACGGCCACCAGGGCCAATAGGCCCAGCAGTTTTTTTGTCACAGCCTGCATCCTAAATGTCACCTCCGGTACACACAAGGTCTTAAAGATTAACGCCTTGTGACTGGTTGCTATTTACCTTAGTCCATTGCCGTTCTGGTCGCAAGGCAAAAATGCCACAAGGCACATGGGGTTGAAGCCTGTGGGCCGGGTAGTACCATCGGTTGAGTCGAGCCAGCGGCGCCATTTCCCCTGGCCGGTGGCCAATCCGCGCCCGCCCGGGCAGACCAATTTGAAACTAATCCCGGGTGGGGGGTTATTATTGCTGATCGGCTCGCCAGTGTCCGTACTTAAATTTTGCGGCCCAGGGGAGCGCCGATGGGGTAATATCGCCCCCAAAACCCGCCATGGGCCCGGAGCCATGAACCAGAGGCCGCCGCTACAGCTTTTCATCACCGTGGACACCGAGATGTCCCACTCGCGCCGCGAGGACCTGGCCCTACGGCTGGAGGCGGTGCGTGACCGGGATATCCACGGCCTGACCCCCCAGGGGCGCTTCGGCCTGGGCCATATCCTGGCCCGGTTTAAGGCCCACGGACTCAAGGCCACCTTTTTTCTGGAGGCCTTCTATGGCCTCTATGCCGGCCCCGCCGAGCTGGGGCGCCTGGTGGACCCCATACTTGAGGCCGGGCAGGAGGTGGGCCTGCACCTGCACAGCGAATGGCTGCCTCTGCTCAAAAGGCCCGAGCTGGCCGGCCTGGAGGGCGGCAGCCTCAAGGACTTCACCCGGCCGCGGCAGGAGCGACTCATCGCCCTGGGGCTGGAGAGCCTGCGCCAGGCCGGGGCCGGACCCGTCCAGGCCCTGCGCGCCGGCAACTACGGGGCCAACCTGGACACCCTGGCCGCCGCCCGGGCCAACGGCCTGAGCTTCGACAGCAGCTACGACCCGGCCTACCTGGGCCGGGGCTGCGCCATGTACCTGCCCCAGACCCTGTGGCAGCCCCAAAAGCTGGAAGGTATCTTGGAGCTGCCCGTGGGCGCCTTCCAGGACTACCCCGGCCACCTGCGCCACCTGCAACTCTCGGCCTGCTCCCTGGAGGAGATTCGCCACGTCGTCGGCCAGGCCCACCGGCGGGGCTGGTCGCAGTTGGTGCTGGTGATGCACAGCTTCGAGCTGATCCACCGCCGCCACTGGCGGGGGCTCGAGCCCAGGGCCGACGCCCTCATGCTGCGCCGCTTCGAGGGGTTGTGCCAATATCTGGCCGCCAACCGCGGCGAGGTGGTCACGGCCCATTTCCGGGACATAGACTCCGCCGGCCTGGGGGCCGGCCAGCCACCGGGGCCGCTCACCTCTCATCCGGGGCGCACCCTGTGGCGCCTGGCCCAGCAGGCCTGGCGCCGTCTGGACAGCCGCCGGGCCTGACCCCACGCTGGGCCATCCCCCTGGCAATCAAGTAAAATTAAGAATGAAACTACGGTCAGGCGGCGACGCTCGGCCCGCGCTCCGGCAGCTTGGCTATGGCCAGGTTGAGCCAGGGCAGGTAGGCCTCCAGGGGGATGCCCCAGGGCTGGCACAGGGTCTTCTGGGCCAGCAAAAGCGCCGCGCCCAGCAGGGCCTTGATGGCCGGGTTGAGGCGGCGGCGCTCCAGGAAGGCCGTCCTGGCCTGGCGGGGCTGTTCCAGGTTGAGAACACGGTGGGGCCGGCCAGCCAGGAGGCGCTCGACCTCCCAGTAGCCCAGCCCGGAGACGCAGCGCTCAGCCCGCACCAGGGCCGGCCGGTAGTTGATTAACCAGCGGCCGGAGTGCATCTCCCGGGGATAGAGGCCGTTGGAGGTGTCGCCGATGTACAACAGGCCGCCGGGCTTGAGCACCCGCCACAGCTCGCCCAGGAAGGCCGCGCGATTGTCGTAGATATACTCGATCACCGAGTTGGCGATGCACAGGTCAAAGGAGGCGTCGGCAAAGGGCAGGCGGGCGGTGTCGGGCAGATGGATGAAGCTGGCGCGCTCGTCTAGGCCGTGCAGGCCCGCGCGCACCGTGGCGGCCCGCACGTTGGCCAGGGTGGGCTCAACCCCCACCACGCAGGCCCCCCGGGAGCCCACCGCCACCGAGACCCCGCCGGTGCCGCAGCCGAAATCCAGCACCTGGCGGCCCCGCAGGCTGATGAAGCGCTCCAGTTGGGGCACCAGGAGCCGCAGGTGCTTGAACTCCACGTTGAGTTCGTATTCCAGGAAGGCGGGGCTGGGGCCCTTGGGCGGTTGGGCCGGGCTGGTGGCTTCTTCGCCCACCACGTCCTGCCAGCCCGCGCCCTGGCGGATCAGGCGCTCCAAAGGGACCAGGCGCTCGGGGGTTTGCCGGACCAGAGTTAGAGGTTCGAGCTGCATGCCTCATCCAGCGCCGTCAACCTCGCCCGGGGCGAAGCCGCTAGGGGAGGAAGGGTTTAGCCCCGGTCGCGGGCCTCTTTCACCGCGCCCTCCACCAGGGCCTGAATCTCCTGCAAGCGCGCCTGGCTTTGGGCCTCGAAGCGCATCACCAGGGCCGGCTGGGTGTTGCTGGCCCGCACCAGGCCCCAGCCGTCGCTGAAGGTCACGCGCACGCCGTCCACGTCCACCACCTCGAACTCCCTGGCCAGCTTGGCGGTCACCTCGCTGACCACGCGGAACTTGATCTCGTCGGGGCAGTCCACGCGGATCTCGGGGGTGCTCACCACCGGCGGCAGGTCATTGAGCCAGGTGGAAAGCGGGGCGAGGTTGGCCGACATCAGTTCGCACAGGCGCAAGGATGCGTAAATGGCGTCGTCGAAGCCGAACCAGCGGTGCTTGAAGAACATGTGCCCGCTCATCTCGCCGGCCAGAAGCGCGCCGGTCTCGGCCATCTTCTGCTTTATCAGGCTGTGGCCGGCCTTCCACATGATGGGCAGGCCGCCGTGGTTTCTGATGTCGTCATAGAGGTTCTTGCTGCACTTCACCTCGCCGATGAAGGTGGCGCCGGGGTTGTCCTTGAGGATGGAGCGCGCGAATATGGCCAGCAGCATGTCGCCCCAAAGGGGCTCGCCGCGCTCGTCCACGGCGCCCACGCGGTCGGAATCGCCGTCATAGGCCACCCCGGCGCGCAGGCCCTGCTGCTTGACCACCTCGCGCAGGTCCTTGAGGTTGGCCAGCACCGTGGGGTCGGGCTCGTGGTGGGGGAAGCGGCCGTCCATGTCGCAGTACAGGGGCAGCACCTCGATGCCCAGGCGTCGCATCAGGGGCAGGGCCACCGGCCCGGCGGTGCCGTTGCCGGCGTCCACGGCCAACTTCAGCGGGCCTTGCAGGTGGATGTTGGCCGCCACGTAATCCATGTAGGGGGCCACGATCTCCTCTTGGCTGACGCTGCCCTGGCCGCGGGCCAGGCCGCCGGCCTGGGAGATGTCATAGAGCTTCCTGATCTCGGCGCCGTGGATGGTGCTCTTGCCGGCCAACACCTTGAAGCCGTTGTACTGGGGCGGGTTGTGGCTGGCGGTAATCATCACCCCGCCCTGGGCCTCATAGTGCCAGACCGAGTAGTACAACAACGGCGTGGGGCAGACGCCCACGTCCACCACCTCCCGCCCCGTGGCCAACAGACCCTCCAGCAGGAGGTCGCGGTATTTGTCGGAGCTCAGGCGGCAGTCGCGTCCCAGGGTCAGGCGCTTGATGCCCTGGCGATCCATGTAGGTGCCGATGGAGCGGCCGATAAGGATCACGTCCTGGTCGCTGATCTCCTGGTCCACCAGGCCCCGGATGTCGTATTCGCGGAAGATATTGGACTGCATCGTGCCTCCCCAGGCAAGAAACTTGGCCGGGCGCCGCGCCCGGCGGTGCCTATTCTAGCAGATTGGGGACGGTTTGCCCCAGGGTCTTGGGGGTGCGGGGATCAGGCCAGGGACTCCAGCAGGGTCAGGCCCTGCGGCGCGGGCAACAGATGCGCGTCGGCCAGGCTGGCGGGCAAAAGCCAGGTCTGTCCCGGGGCCAACTCCGGCCCTTGGGCGCCCTGCCAGCGGCCGTGGCCGGCCAGCACCGTCAGCACCCGTGGGCGCGCCCCGCCCCAGGAGGGGCGGTAGGGGGCCTTGGCTACCACCTTGAGCAGGGCGAAGTGGGGGTCTTCCACCAGAAGCTCCAGGCGGTTGGGCTCAGGGCTCACAAGGCGGGCAGGGCGGGGCGCGCCGGGACCGGCCACGGTCATGACCCGCAGGGCCTTGTCCTGGTGCAAGGCCCGTGGTTGGCCATCGCTGCCCGGGCGGTCCCAGTCGTAGAAACGGTAGGTTACGTCCGAGGCCTGCTGCAACTCGAAGATCACCAGGCCCGGCCCGGTGGCGTGCACCGTGCCGGCGGGCAGGTGGAAGGTGTCGCCGGCCTTGGCCGGCACCCGGGCCAAGAGGTCGGGCAGGCCACCCTGGGCCGTGGCCCGCGCCACTCGGGCCTGGTCCACGCCCTGCTTGAGGCCCATGATGATCTCGGCCCCGGGCTGGGCGTCCAGCACCAGCCAGGACTCGCTCTTGCCCCAGGGCTCGTTTTCCAGGCGCCGGGCGTCGGCGTCGCCGGGGTGCACCTGCACGCTGAGCCACTGACCCACGTTGAGTATCTTCAGCAGGATGGGCAGGGAGTTGCCGCGTCCGGCCCCCAGGAACCACTGGGGCCAGCGGGCCAGGACTTCATCGAGGCCCAGGCCGGCCAGGGGGCCGGCGGCCACCGGGGTGACGTGGTGGCGGTCGCTGGCCAGCCAGACCTCGCCGGTGTTGGCCGGCGCCGGCCACAGCCCGTCCCAGGGCGCGGCCAGGCCGGGGCTGGCCCAAACCTTGTCCAGGTAGACCGGGGCCAAGAGCAGGGGGCCGGGATTGCTGCTCATGCGGGCACCTGGCGCCCGGGCGCGCGGTCAGGGGCAAA
>JAKAGJ010000144.1 GCA_021815655.1 Deltaproteobacteria bacterium
GCCCAGCTCCTTCATCTCCGCCCGGATCTCACGATTACCTCATTGCGTGGAAATGTCGATACCCGCCTGCGCAAAGCTCTCGAGGGCCCAGATGATGCGATTGTTCTGGCCGGGGCCGGGCTGGTTGCCCTGGTCTTCCGCGGCCAACCCAAGGCCGAACCAGGGGAAAGCGGGCGCATCCCCGGCCTGTTCGGAGTGGGCTTTTTTTGCGCATTGCTCAGCGCTCCCTTCGCCGGCCTTCTCAACGAATCAACCAATCAAATCAAGCTCATTTCCCTGGCGCTGGTGCTGGCCGGGCTGCTGGGCCTGGCCATCTGGTCGGCGCGCAAACAGCACGGCTGGCGCGTCCTAGACCCCTTCCTGGGCGTGGGTTGCGGCTTCGGGGTCTGCCTGGCCCTCCTGGCCCCCTTCCGCTACTGGGGCCTGAGCCCCCACTTCCTGCTGCGCTTCTGGCCCCTGTGCCTGGGTCTGGCCCTGGCCGGGCTCCTGGTCTGGGGCTTCTGGCGGCGCCGGGTGGAGGGGCCGCCCCCGCTGGGGCCCGACCGCTCCAGCCTGGTGCTGGTCCTGGGCGGCCTGGCCCTCTTGCTGACCGGCTTCAGCGTGCCGGTGCTGGCCGGCAGCCCCTGCACCATCGGTGGCGAGGGTCGCTACTACCCGGTGGCCTTCCTGGGCCTGGGCCTTTTCCTGTCCGCCCTGTTCTGCGGCCTGGCCTCGCGGCGGGCGGCGGTGGCCATGCTGGGGGTGCTGGTGGTGCTGGGCATCATGGGCAACAACTACAATGGCGACTACTTCCGCCAGGCCGGCCGCCAGATGGACGAGCTGGCCTGGCAGATGCACTGGCGGGCCCCGGCGCTCAAGCCCCAGACCGTGGCGGTGCTCAAGCCGGAGCGCCTGGAGCGCCTGACCATCGACAACCATTTCAAGGGGTTCGTCAACGCGGTCTACGGCCGTCACGAGTTGGCCGGCCTGGTGGTGCGCGACAAGAAGGGCAACGCCCACCTGCAAACCATCCTGGACGGGGTGGAGTACGTGGAGCTTTTCGGCCGGCATATCAGCCTGGCCGACGTGCTGGTCTTCTGGGGGCCGGAAGGCGGGCGCTGCATGTGGGCCATCAGCCCCCAGACCCCCCTGAACCAGCGGGACGACCCGCAGGTGCGCATCCTGCAACCGGTCTCCAAGGAGTCGCTGATCCTGGCCCAGCCGGCCGGGCCCCCGCCGCCGGCCTCCATGTTCGGCCCGGACCCCGGGCAAGATTGCTGGTGCTACTACTTCGAGAAGGCCGACCTGGCCCGCCAGACCCAGGACTGGCCGGCCGCGGCCGCCCTGTGGGAGCAGGTCCGGGCCAAGGGGCTCGCCCCTGCCGACCCGCGGGAGTGGGAGCCCTTCCGCCAGGCCCTCCAGGCCCTGGGCCGCCAGGAGGAGGCCCGGGAGCTGACCCGGGCCCTGGAGGCAGCCCCGCCCAAGCCGCCCCGACCCGCACCGGGAGGATAGCCTTGACCACCGTAGGCTCTTGGATATTGTTGCTGTTTTGCGCCGCGCTCCAGGCCGGGGCCAACCTGCTCTTTCGCGGGGGGCTCCTGCAGGGCGGGGGCCTGCCGGATCAGGTGCCGGGCATCCTGCGCGGCCTGCTGGGGCTCTTGCGCCAGCCCCTGTTCGTGGTGGGCGTGGTTTCCTATGTTCTGGCGGCCCTGGTATGGATGAAGATCCTGGCGGCGGAGCCCATCACCCTCTGCTACCCCCTGCTGGTAAGCTTCACCTTTCTGTTCGTGACCATGGGCGGGGCCTGGTTCTTCCGCGAGCCCCTGGGGGTCGCCAAGGTGGTGGGCCTGGCCGTAATCGTGGTGGGCATCCTGGTGGTGAGCAAGAGCTGAGGACCCCGCGCCACCCGGGCCCCGGGCCGCCCCCGGGGCGCGCGGAGCTTGACTGGGGCTGCCGCCAAAGGTAATGTAGTCGGGCCGGTGGGCGGACGGGCTGAATAACGTTTCACCATCAATGGTTAGGCGGTGAGGGGCCATGGTAAGGGTAGGCGTCATCGGTTACGGCTATTGGGGGCCCAACGTGGCCCGCAACTTCCAGGCCCTCAAGGAGACCCAGGTGGTCATGGTCTGCGACGCGGACCCCCGGCGCCTGCGCCTGGCCGCCGAGGCCCTGCCCCAGGCCCGCATGGTCAGCGACCCCGGCGAGGTCTTCCGGGCCGGCGACATCGACGTGGTGGCGGTGATAACCCCGGTCTTCACCCACTACGACCTGGCCCGCCAGGCCCTGGAGAGCGGCCGCCACGTCTTCCTGGAAAAGCCCTTCACCAGCACCTCGGACCAGGCCAGGCACCTGATCGACCTGGCCCAGGCCCGCGGTTTGAAGATCATGGTGGACCACACCTTCCTCTACACGCCGGCCGTGCAGCGCATCAAGGAGATGGTGAGCGGCGGCGAACTGGGGCGCATCTACTACTACGACTCCACGCGGGTGAACCTGGGGCTCTTCCAGAAGGACGTCAACGTCATCTGGGACCTGGCCCCCCACGACTTCTCCATCCTGGACCACGTCATCGCCGAGCGTCCCCAGGCCCTGGTGGCCCACGGCATGGACTTCTTCGGCCAGGACCTGGAGAAGCTGGCCTACGTCACGGTCTACCTGAGCGACAGCGTCATCGCCCACTTCAACTTCAACTGGCTCTCGCCGGTGAAGGTGCGGACGACCCTGATCGGCGGCGACAAGAAGATGCTGGTCTGGAACGACCTGGAGGCCGACGAGAAGATTCGCGTCTATGACAAGGGAGTGCGGGTGGACACCCGCGACGACCAGTACAGCCTCCTGGTGGAATACCGCGCCGGCGACATGTGGGCCCCGCGCCTGGAGCACCGGGAGGCCCTGCGCGCGGGCGCCGCCCATTTCGTGCGGGCCATCCTGCACGGCGAGCCCCTGATCAGCGACGGGCTGGCCGGGCTCCGGGTGGTGCAGATGCTGGAGGCCACCAACGCCTCGCTGCGCGCCGGCGGCAAGACCATAACCCTCTAGCGGCGGCCGGCGGCCGCCCCGCGGGAAAACCCCCATGCCCGAGCAACCCGGCCAGTTCCAGGCCATCGCCGACGACGTGGTCCTGGGCCGCGAGGTCAGGCTAGCCCGCTTCATCAATCTCTACGGCTGCAAGGTGGGCGACCACAGCAAGATAGGCGCCTTCGTGGAGATTCAGAAGAACGCCAGCGTGGGCAGGAACTGCAAGATATCCTCGCACACCTTCATATGCGAGGGGGTGGCCATCGCCGACGACTGCTTCATAGGCCATGGCGTGATGTTCATCAACGACAATCAGCCGCGCTCGGTGAACGCCCGGGGCGAGCTGGAGGGCGAGTCCGACTGGGCCGGCCGCTTCCGCACCACCAAGGTGGAGCGGGGGGCCTCCATCGGCAGCAACGCCACCATCCTGGGGGGCGTGACCATCGGCGCCGGATCCCTGATCGGGGCTGGCAGCGTGGTCACCAGGGACGTGCCGCCGGACCAGATATGGGCCGGCAACCCGGCCCGCTTCATCCGCCCGCGCACCGGAGAAGACAGCCAGCCATGAACATCCCCTTCGTCAACCTGAAGGCCCAGTACCAGTCCATCAAGCCCGAGATCGACGCGGCCCTGCAAAGCGTGCTGGACAGCACGGCGTTTTCGGGGGGGCCCTTCGCCGCCCAGTTCGAAAAGGAGTTCGCCGCCGCCCAGGGGGCCGCCCACTGCCTGGCGGTCAGCTCGGGCACCGCCGCCCTGCACCTGGTGGGCATGGCCCTGGGGCTGGGCCCGGGCGACGAGGTGATCATGCCCAGCAACACCTTCTTCGCCACGGCCGAGGGCGTGAGCCTGTACGGGGCCAAGCCTGTCTTCGTCGACTGCGACCCCGCCCATTACAACCTGGACCCGGCTCGCCTGGAGGCCGCCCTGACCCCGGCCAGCAAGGCGGTCTACGCCGTGCACCTCTATGGCCAGCCCGCGCCCCTGGGGCCCATCAAGGCCTTCTGCGACACCCACGGGCTCGTCCTGGTGGAGGACTGCGCCCAGGCCCACCTGGCCACCTATGAGGGCCGGCCGGTGGGCACCTTCGGCGCGGCCGGCTGTTTCAGCTTCTACCCCGGCAAAAACCTGGGGGCCTATGGCGAGGGCGGGGCGGTGGTGACCAGCGACCCCGCACTGCACGCCAAGATGGCCGCCCTGGGCAACCACGGATCAAGGGTGCGCTACGTGCACGAGTACGTGGGGCACAACTACCGCATGGACGGCTTCCAGGGGGCCATCCTGTCGGTCAAGCTCAAGCACCTGGAGGCCTGGACCCAGGCCCGCCAGAAGGCCGCCGACCTCTACCGCCAGCACCTGGCCGGGGTTCCCCAGATCGTCCTGCCCGCCGAGGCCCCGGGCGTGCGCCATGTCTACCATCTGTTCGTGGTGCGCGCCCAGCGCCGCGACGAGCTCAAGAAGTTCCTGGAGGAGCGCGGGGTGGGCGTGGGCATCCACTACCCCATCCCCTGCCACCAGCAGGCCCCCTACCAGGGTGGCGGCCACGCCGGCGGCGAGCTGCCGGTCTGCGAGGCCTACGCCCCCCAACTGCTCTCCCTGCCCATGTTCGCCGAGCTGGGCGAGGCGGAGATTCAACAAGTGGCAAGCCTCATCGGAGAGTTCTATGCCCAATGAGATAGCAGGCAGCAGCATCCTCATCACCGGCGGCGCCGGCTTCATAGGCTCGCACATCGCCGACCAGCTCCTGGCCGCCGGGGCCGAGCGCATCGTGCTCCTGGACAACATGCTGCGCGGCTCCCTGCGCAACATCGAGCCGGCCCTGGCCAGCGGCAAGGTGGAGCTGGTGGAGGGCGGCATCGAGGACCAGGCCCTGGTGGACCGGCTCATGGCCGGCATGGACTACTGCTTCCACATGGCCGCCCTGCGCATCACCCGCTGCGCCGAGTTCCCCCGTGAGGCCCTGGACGTTATGTATGTGGGCGCCTTCAACGTCTTCGAGGCCTGCGTCAAGCACAAGGTCAGGAAGCTGGTGGCCGCCAGCAGCGCCTCGGTGTTGGGCACCGCCGACGAGTTCCCCACCAGCGAGCGCCACCACCCCTACAACAACCACACGCTCTATGGCGCGGCCAAGGCGGCCAATGAGCTGATGCTGCGCTCCTTCCATGACATGTTCGGGCTGGACTACGTGGCCACGCGTTTTTTCAACGTCTACGGCCCGCGCATGGACACCCACGGCAAGTACACCGAGGTGCTGATCCGCTGGTACAACCTGATCAAGCAGGGCAAGGCCCCCTTGATCTTCGGGGCCGGCGACCAGACCATGGACTTCGTATACGTGGAGGACGTGGCCCGCTCCTGCGTGCTGGGGCTGATCGCCGACGCCACGGACGAGGTGTTCAACGTTGCCCGGGGCGAGGAGATATCGCTCAAGCAACTCTGCCAGGCGCTCCTGGAGGTGATGGGCTCGGAGCTCACGCCTCAGCACGTGCCACTGCCGGCCGAGCGCCAGAAGGTGGAGGTGGCCCGCCGCCTGGCCGATGTCTCCAAGGCCGAGCGCCTGCTGGGCTTCAAGGCCAGCGTCTCGCTGAGGGAGGGCTTAAGCCTGCTCAAGGCCTGGCTGGACCAGGTGCCCGAGCTGAAGTGCTGAGCGGCCGACCATGATACCCATAGCCAAACCCAGCGTGGGGGACGAGGAGGCCCGGGCGGTGGCCGAAGTGATCGCCTCGGGCTGGCTGACCCAGGGTCCCCGGGTCAAGCGCTTCGAGGACGAGTTCGCCGCCTATCTGGGCGCGCCCCTGGCCTGCGCCGTGTCGAGCTGCACCACCGCCCTGCACCTGGCCCTCAAGGCCGTGGGCGTGCGTCCGGGCAACGTGGTGCTCACCGTGAGCCACTCCTTCATCGCCACGGCCAACGCGGTGCGCCACTGCGCGGCCGAGCCGGTCTTTCTGGACATCGACCCGGCCACCTACAACCTCTCGCCAACGGCCCTGGCGGCCTTCCTGGACAAGCACTGCCAGGTTCGCGAGGGCGGCGTCTACCTCAAGGACGCGGCGGCGCTCGCCCGGGGCGAGTCGCCCCTGGCCTGGCTGCCCGCCGGCCAGGGCCCCCAGTGGGCACGGGTGGCGGCGGTGTTGGCCGTGCACCAGATGGGCATGCCCTGCGACCTGGCGGCCATCCTGGCCCTGTGCCGGGCCCACGGCCTGCCCCTGGTGGAGGACGCGGCCTGCGCCATCGGCAGCCAGTGGTCCCCGGACAACGG
>JAKAGJ010000145.1 GCA_021815655.1 Deltaproteobacteria bacterium
GTCGATATCCAGGGGGACGCGCCCCTGGCGGGCGGCCTCGATGGCCAGGCCCACGATGTTGCCGGCGCTGATGGTGTCCATGCCCAGGCGGTCGCAGATATCGTTGAGGTGGATGATCTCCTCGATGCTGTCCACCTCGCACAGACCGCCGAAGGAATAGATGGTTTCGTACTCTGGGCCCTCCAGCTTCAGCCCGGCGTGGCGCCCCTGCCGCACCACCGACATGCGCCCGCAGGCGATGTAGCATTTCTTGCAGGCGTGGGGCGTGACCTGGCAGGTGGCGTTCAGCGCCGCGGTGTTGATGCCCTCGCGGTGGGCGGCCTGGCCCCTGTGCCAGTAGCGGGTGGGGAAGGAGCCCGCGTTGTTCATGATGTCCACCATCATGGTGGTGCCCATGCTTTTGTAGGCTGCGGCTCCCTTGTCCTGCTTGCCCCTGAGCATCTCGGATTTGCAGAAGTCCTTGAGCATCTGGGGGTGGGCCAGCTCCTTGCGCTTGCGGCCCCAGAAGGCGATGGCCTTGATCTTCTTGGAGCCCATCACCGTGCCCACGCCGGTGCGGCCGGCGCTGCGCCAGTGCTCGTTCTCGATCACCGCGAACTTGACCAGATTCTCGCCGGCCGGGCCGATGACCAGGGCCGCGCTCTGGGGACTGCCGGGACGGTTATGCTTGACCCAGTCCTTGACCCGGTCCTCGGCCTGGTAGGTGTCCAGGCCCCATAGGTCGCCGGCGGGATGGAAGTGCACCGTCTCTTCGTTGATCTCCAGCCACACCGGTTCGTCGCTGGCGCCGTGGATCATCACGGCGTCGAAGCCGCTGGCGGCCATGTGTTCGGCCGCCGCGCCCCCGGAGTAGGACTCGGAGTAGAATCCGGTCTGCGGGCTCTTGGTGAAGACGCCGTAGCGGGAGGACCCCCACACGCTGGTGCCGGTGGCGGGGCCGATGGCGAAGATGAGATGGTTCTCGGGGGCCAGGGGGTCCACTCCCGGGGGATTGTGCTCCAGGAGCAGATGGGTGGCCAGGCCCTTGCCGCCCAGGCGGCTGCGCAAAATATCGTCGGGCACTATCTTGAGGTCAAAGGACCTCTGGCTGAGGTTGATCCTCAGCACCATGTTGAAGAAACCATGCATGGCTTTCGCTCCCCTACAGCACGCGGCGGTAGATGGCCTCGGCGTCGGCCTGGGTCAGCACCCGGGGATTGTTGGCCAACAGGCGGGTGACCTTCATCACCCCCTGAGCCAGCTCGGGCACGTGTTCGGCGCGCACGCCGAAGGGGGCCAGGCTCATGGGCACCGCCAAGTCCTGGGCCAGGGAGCGCAGGGCCTCCACGGCCAGGCCGGCGGCGGCCCGCGGGCTTAAATTGGCGGTTTGCTCGCCGAAAACTTGGGCCATGCGGCTGAACTTGGGTAGGCAGCCCAGCAGGTTGAACTCCATGACCGGGGTGAGCATTATGCTGTTGGCCACGCCGTGGGGGATGTGGAACTCGGCGCCGATGGGATAGGCGAAGGCGTGCACGGCGGTGACGCCGGCATTGGCGAAGGCCATGCCCGCCAGCATGCTGCCGCGCATCATGGCCTCGCGCGCCGCCAAGTCGGCGCCGTTGGCGTAGGCCGTGCGCAGGTTGGCGAAGATCAACCCCATGGCCTCACACGCCAGCATGTCGGTCAGGGGCGTGGCGTTCTTGCTGGTGTAGGCCTCCACGGCGTGTATCAGCGCGTCCATGCCCGTGGCGGCGGTGACCGCCGGAGGCAGGCCCAGGGTCAGCTCGGGATCCAGGATGGCGCAGGCCGGAAAGAGATACGGCGAGACGATGCCCTTCTTTAGCTTCTCGTGGTGGTCGGAGAGGATGGCGATGGGCGTCACCTCGCTGCCGGTGCCGGCCGTGGTGGGGATGAGAATGGTCTTGAGCCCGGCCTTGGGCACCAGGTCGATGCCGAAGAAGGCCGACACCGGCTCGGGGTTCACGGCCAGGATGGAGGCCACCTTGGCGATGTCGATGGGCGAGCCTCCGCCGATGCCGATGAGCACCCGGGCCTTGGTTTCCTTGGCCACCAGGGCCGCGCTGGCCGCCACCTCGTAGGGCGGGTCGGCCGGCACCTGGTCGAAGCGGGCATGGGCGACGCGAGCCTTGTCCAAAAGCCCCTCCAGGCGCGCCACCAGGCCGCTGGCCACCAGGCCGGCGTCGGTCACGATCAACACCTTGCCGCCGCCCAGGCGCTTGATTTCCTCGGGGACATTGTTCAGCGCGCCCGGTCCGGTGACCAGGCGGGGGGTGGTCTGAAAAAATCTCACCGTATTGTCCATGGCTTTCCTCTCCACGATAGGCAGCGTGCGCGTTAAACAGCCAGGTATTTCTTCTGCACGTCTTCTTGACGCTTGAATTCCTCGATCGCGCCGCTGTAGACGGCGTGTCCCTTGTCGATGACCACCACGCGGTCGGAGACCGCCATGGCGAAGCGAATGTTCTGTTCGCTGAGCAGGATGGTGGTGCCGGCCTGCTTGAGCCGCACCACCAGGTCCTTGAGGGTGCCCACGATCACCGGCGAGAGTCCCTCGGTGGGCTCGTCCAAGACCAGCAGGTCGGGGTTGCCCATCAGGGCGCGGGCGATGGTGAGCATCTGCTGCTCGCCGCCGGAAAGGGTGCCGCCCAGGCGCTCCAGCATGCCGGCCAGGGAGGGGAAGTGCTCCAGCACCGTCTGTAGGTTCCAGGTCCCCTGGCGGCTGGGGATGCGTCCCAGCTCCAGGTTCTCGCGCACGCTGAAGGGGCCCAGGATGCGCCGGTCCTCGGGCACGAACCCCAGGCCCCGCCGGGCCATCTGGTGGGAGGGCTGGCCGGTGCAGTCCCGGCCCTTGAAGATCACTTGGCCCTGGCGGGGCGGGGTAAGCCCCATCAGCGAGCGGAAGGTGGTGGTCTTGCCGGCGCCGTTGCGCCCCATGAGGCAGACGGTCTCGCCGGGGGCCACGGCCAGGCTCACGTCAAACAGGATATGGCTGCGCCCGTAGAAGGTGTTGAGCCCCCGGGCTTCTAGGATGTTGTCCATCACAGCTCCTCCCCCAGATAGGCGGTGACCACTTGGGGGTTGGCGCGGATCTCATCCGGCGTGCCCTCGGCCAGGAGCCGGCCCTGTTGCAGCACCCGCACCTTCTGGGCGATGCCGAAGACGGTGTCCATGTCGTGCTCGATGAAGATCATGGTCAGGTTGAACTCCCGCCACAGCTTCACCACCAGCTCGCGGGTAAGCGCCCGCTCATCGGGGCTCATGCCGGCGGTGGGCTCGTCCAACAAAAGCATCTTGGGGTTGAGGGCCAGGGCCACGCCGATGTCCAGGAGCTTCTGGTCGCCATGGGCCAGCTCGAAGGCCGGCCGTGCCGCCTGGCCGGCCAGGCCCAGGCTCTCCAGGACGGACATGGCCTTTTCGGTGGAGCTTTTGAACGAGCCCACGCCCTTCAAGGGCTGGCGGGTGAGCCCCTCGCGCGACAGGCAGGCCACGCGCACGTTGTTGAGCACCGTCTCCTCGGGGAAGATGGAGGTGATCTGGAATGCCCGTCCCATGCCCAGGGCCACGATCTCCTGGGTGTCCAGGCCGGTGATGTCCTGGCCCTGGAAGACGATACGCCCGCTGTCGGGGCGCAAGGCGCCGGTAATCTGGTTGAACAGGGTGGTCTTGCCGGCGCCGTTGGGGCCGATGATGGCCGAGATCTCGGCGGGCATCACCGAGAAGCTGACGCCGTCGGTGACTTTCAGACCGCCAAAGGCCTTGCTGACGTTTTCCAGCCTAAGGATGGGCTCCATGTCAACTCCTCTCGGCCCGCTCTAGGGCGCGCCATTTCAGGCGCGCTTTGAGCAGGGCGAACTCGCCCACCAGGCCCCGGGGGAAGGCCAGCACCATGGTCATCATCACCAGGCCGATAATCAGCGACCAGTACTCGGTGCGCGCTCCCACCACGTCCTCGATAATCATGATGACCCCCGCGCCGATGAAGGGGCCGAAGAACTGGTGGATGCCGCCCAGCACCGACATGAGGATCACCTGGCCGGAGGTGGTCCAGTTGAGCATGTTGGTGTGGATGGAGCTGTCAATCCCGGCCATCAGGCCGCCGGCCAGGGCGGCGAAGACTGAGGAGATGAGATAGACCCGCCGCTGGTTGCGCCGCACCCGGCGGCCCAGGAAACGCACCCGGCTGGGGTTCTGGCGCACGCAGCGCAGCACCAGCCCCTGGGGCGAGTCGGCCAGGCGTCGCAAAAACCAGATGGAGCCCAGCACCAGGACCAGGCAGAAATAGTAGTAGACCACGCGGTTGCTCAAGATGCCCGGAGGCACCAGGCCCTGGATGCCATCATCGCCGCCGGTGACGTTGTACCAGCGGAAGGTGATCTGCCAGGCCAACTGCCCAAAGGCCAAGGTGAGGATGGTGAAGAAGACCCCGCCGGCGCGGATTATCAGATAGCCCAGCAGATAGGCCACCAGGGCCGCGGCGATGACGCCCAGGCCCAGGCCGGGCAGGAACCAGGCCTTGCCCAGGTACTTGACCGTCATACCCACGCCGTAGCCGCCCAGGCCGGAGAACAGGGCCTGGCCGAAGGAGAGCATGCCCGTGACCCCGAAGAGCATGTTGAAGGCCACCGCGAACATGCCCCACACCAGGATGCGGTTGGCGATGGTCAGGTAATAGTCGTTGCCCGCGGCCGGCACCAGGGCGAAGATCAGCGCGAAGAGCCCCCAGAAGGCGGCGGCTTTTTTCTTGTCCACGGCCTCCATGGCTATACCTTCCTCACTTGGCGGGGGGCGAACAGCCCCTCGGGCTTGAAGATCAGGGTGACCACCATCACCAGGTAGCTGAACAGGCTGGCCCACTCTGGCACCGTGGCCACGGCCACGGCGTTGACCTCGCCCAACAACAGCGCCGCCAGCCAGGCCCCCCAGAAGTTGCCCATGCCGCCGAGGACCACCACGATCAGGGCGTCGATGATGACCTCGATGCCGGCGCCGGGAGTCACCGAACGTAGGGGCGCGGCGAGCGCCCCGGTGAGCCCGCCCAGGGCCGTGGCGATGCCGAAGACCACGGTCATGGTCAGGGGCACGTTGACGCCCAGCATGCCCATGGTCTCGCGGTCCAGGGCCGTAGCCCGGGCGATGCGCCCCGGGCGAGTGCGCGAAAGCACCAGCCAGGCCCCCACCACCACCAACAGCCCCACCCCGATGATGGCCAGGTTGTAGGTGGGCAGGGTGATGTCGCCCCAGATCAGCGAGCCGCCGAAGCCGGCGGGGCGCGACAGGCTCTTGTATTCGGTGCCCCACACCAGCTTCACCAGGTCGTCGATGATGAGGATGAAACTGTAGGTGAGCAGTATCTGGAACCCCTCCTCCTCGGCCCGGCCGTAGATGCGGCGCAGGAACAGGGACTCGGCCAGCATGCCCAGGATGCCCGCCCCGACCGCCGCCGCCAGCACCGCCACCCAGAAATTGAGGTGAGTGCCGGCCACGAAGGTGTAGGCCAGGTAGGCGCCCAGCATGTAGAAGGAGCCGTGGGCGAAGTTGAAGACCCCGCCCACCCCGAAGATCAGCGTCAGCCCGCTGGCCACCAGGAACAGCAGGGTGGCCATGGTAAGACCGCTGATGAACTGCACGATGAGGAAGGAAATATCCATCTGGCTCCCCGAGGTCCAGGGGCCGGGCCGGCCCCTGGACCTGGTAAGGACTGTGCGTGCCTACTTAAGCTTGCTCTTGAGATAATCGCTGCCGTTCTTCTTGAGGTACTCCATGGGAGGCATCAGCTCCTCGGCCTGGTAGACCTTCCAGTTGCCCAGCATGCGCGTGGCCGGCGGGAAGTCCTTGTTGGCGACGGTCTCGCCGATGGCCTGCTGCTGCACAATCTGGTGGGTGAGTGGGTCGATGTAGGAGGTGAAGCCCTCGGGGTCCTCGGGCAGCTTGAGCTTCATGCCCTCCAGGGCCTTGACCAGGGCGTCGGCGTCGTTGGGATTGCCAACCTTGTCCACGGCCTGGGCGATGGCGTACACGCCGGCGTAGGCGCCCTCGGCGGCGTAGGAGGGATAGCGGCCAGTCTTCTTGAAGAAGTCGTCCACGAACTTCTTGTTGGCGGCGGTGGCCGGCCAGTTGTTGTGGTGCCGGCCGGAGAGCACCAGGCCCAGGGGCAGCTCGTCGCCGGTGGCGCTCATCAGCTCGTAGTTGCCGCCCGCGTCGGGGTGGAAGTAGAGCATCTTCTGGAACAGGCCGTAGGGCAGAGCCTGCTTG
>JAKAGJ010000146.1 GCA_021815655.1 Deltaproteobacteria bacterium
GGCCGCCAAGGAGGTCTCCTCGGCCAGCAACCAACTGGCCCGGGGCTCGGCCGAGCAGGCCGCCAGCCTGGAGGAAACCTCGGCCTCACTGGAGGAGCTCTCGGCCATGACCCGCCAGAACGCCGACCATGCCAGCGAGGCCAACTCACTCACCAGCGAGGCGCAGCACATCATGGAGGAGGCCAACGCCTCCATGATGCAACTCACCGCCTCCATGCACGACATCACCCAGGCCAGCGAGGAAATCAGCAAGATCAACAAGACGATTGACGAGATCGCTTTCCAGACCAACCTGCTGGCCCTGAACGCCGCCGTGGAGGCCGCCCGGGCGGGAGAGGCCGGGGCCGGTTTTGCCGTGGTGGCCGACGAGGTGCGCAACCTGGCCCTGCGCGCCGGCGAGGCCTCGCGCAGCACCCTGGGGCTCATCGAGGGCACGGCGGCCAAGATCAAGTCCGGGGCCGAGCTGGTGGAGCGCACCAATGCCGCCTTCGGGGGCTTAGCCCAAAACGTCACCAAGGTGGCCGGCCTGGTGGGAGAGATCGCCGCCGCCAGCCGCGAACAGGACCAGGGCCTGAGCCAGATTACCAAGGCCGTCTCCGAAATGGACAAGGTCACCCAGGGCAACTCGGCCATGGCCGAAGAAACCGCCTCGGCCTCGGAGGAGATGAACGGCCAGGCCCAGCACATGATGGACTTCGTGGGCGATCTGACCCGGGTGGTGGACGGCAAGGCCGGCATGCGCACAGAGGCGCGGCAAGGCGCGGCCACTCCGGCGGCCGCCGCCCCGCCCCGGGGGCGACGCGCACTGCCCTCCCCGGCCGGCCGCCGGCAGCCAGCCCCTACGGCCATCGTGGCCCCGCCGGCCAAGAAGCCCAACGAGGTCATCCCCCTTGACGACGCCGACTTCAAGGACTTCTAGTTGACTGCTAGGGCCGTCGGCCCCCAAAACCAAAAAGGACCTCCTGGCTCGCCAGGAGGTCCTCGTTTTCGGGCGCCAAGGCCCTGGCCTCAGGCCTCGGGGAAAAGCTCGGCCGACATGTCGCGCAGCTTGTATTTCTGAATCTTGCCGCTGGCGGTGATGGGATAGGCCTCCACGAAGCTGACGTAGCGCGGAATCTTGTAACGGGATATCTGCCCCCGGCAGAAGTCGCGCACGTCCTCCTCGCTGATGGTGGAGCCCGGTTTGCGGATGATGAAGGCCCCCACCTCCTCGCCGTACTTGCGGCTGGGCACCCCCACCACCTGCACGTCGGAGATGCCCTCCATGCGGTAGAGAAACTCCTCGATCTCCCGGGGGTACACGTTCTCGCCCCCCCGGATTATCATGTCCTTGTGGCGCCCGGTGATGGCCAGATAGCCATCCTCGTCCAACACTCCCAGGTCGCCGGAGTGCAGCCAGCCCTCCTGGTCGATGGCCTTGGCCGTGGCCTCGGGGTTTTTGTAATAGCCCTTCATGACGTTGTAGCCTCGGCAGCAAACCTCGCCGGTTTGGCCCACCGGCAGGGGCTGGTTGGTCTCGGGATCGACCACCCGCACCTCCACGAAGGGCATGGCCCGGCCCACCGTCTCGGTCTTGCGCCGGATGTCGTCCTCCACCCGGGTCTGGGTCATGCCCGGGGAGGTCTCGGTAAGGCCGTAGACGATGGTCACCTCGCTCATGAACATCTGCTGCATCACCTGCTGCATCACCCGCACCGGGCAGGGCGAGCCGGCCATGATGCCGGTGCGCAGGGTGGAGAAATCGAACTTGGGGAACAGCTTGTGCTCCAGGATGGCGATGAACATGGTGGGCACCCCGTAGAGGGCGGTGCAGCCCTCGGTCTCCACGGCGGTCATGGCCGCCACGGGGTCGAAGTCCTCCAGGATCACCAGGGTGGAGCCGTGGTTGACGGCGGCCATCACCCCCAGCACGCAGCCAAAGCAATGGAACAGGGGCACCGGCAGACAGATGCGGTCCTTGGGGCCCAGGTTCTGGTTGTAGCCGATATAGTAGCCGTTTTCACCGATGTTGGTGTGGGTGAGCATCACCCCCTTGGGGAAGCCAGTGGTGCCGGAGGTGTACTGCATGTTCACCACCTCGCCGGGGTCCAGGGTGGCCTGGCGGGCCTGATAGTCCTGCTCGGAGACCATGTCGGCCATGCCCATGACCTCGGCCAGGGAATAGAAGCCACGGTGCTTCTCCTGGCCCAGGAAAAAGACCCGCTTCAGGTGGGGGAACTTGGCGCTCTTGAGGTAGCCCCGGGGCTGGCTGCGCAGCTCGGGCAGCAGCTCATAGACCGTGGCCAGGTAGTCGGTGTCGCGGAAACCGTCCACGATGAACAGGTTCTCGCTCTCCGACTGCTGCAAGAGATAGGTCAGCTCGGCGATCTTGTAATGGGTGTTCACGGTCAGCAGCACGGCGCCGATCTTGGCCGTGGCGAATTGCAGGGTCACCCAGTGGGGCACGTTGTTGGCCCACACCGCCACCTTCTCGCCCTTTTGCACGCCCAGGGCCATCAGCCCCTTGGCCATCTGGTCCACCACCTCGCCAAACTGGCGGTAGGTCAGGCGCAGATCGCGGTCCACGTAGACGATGGCCCCGTTGTCGGGGTACTTGGCGATGGTCTGGTCCAGGCGCTGGCCTAGGGTCATATTGCGCAGAGCCGTCTCTTCCATAGGTCTTCCCCACCCTGTATCAGGGCAATGCTCATTTTTGCGGTGGCGTGATTTCCGGGCGAACCGGCGGCCTAGTCCGGGATGTAGAGCACGGCGTATATCTCGGCCTTGCTCTGGCCATGACAGCCCAGGTGGTGGGGCACCAGGGAGTTGTAATAGGCGGTGTCGCCGGCCTCCAATATTTGGGTGTCCTGACCGTGCACCAGTTTGACCTGGCCGGAGATGACCACGATGAACTCCTCGCCCTCATGGGAGGACAGGGCCTGGTCCTTGCCCGACTCGGGCAGCACCTCGATGTAGAAGGGCTCCATGTGGCGGTCGCTCTTGCCACGCCCCAGGGAATGAAAGCGCAGTTCCTCGGGCTTGCCCTTGCCCTTGTGGGTTATCAGCTCCTCCTGGCGCTCGGACAGACGCACGATCACCGGGTCCTTGCTGATGCTGTCGTCCAGGAAGGTGCCCAGACGCAGCCCCAGGCCCCGGGCCACCTTGAGCAGCGGCCCCAGCGAGGGATAGAGCCCCTCCTCCACGGCGGCCAGGAAGTCCTGATCCAGACCGGTGCGCTGGGCCAATTCCTCCAGGCTCACGTTCTTCTTCTCACGGAATTTCTTTATGCGGGCGCCGACGGTTTCACTCATGGTTCCTGCTCGGGCTAAGTTGATTGCGCAAAACGATACCCCCCGGACGCCGGCGGTGTCACGACACGCGTCGCGGCCAAGAGGGCGGAAGTTGACCCCGGAAAGGACAAGGCGCGGCCAAGCCGCTGCTTTTACCTTTCCGCCATCCGATGCCAGCCGGGGCGGGCGGCCCAAGGACTGCCCTGCCCCGGCTTAACCCCGGGGATAGTAACCGCTAATCCGCCGGCGGTCAATCGCGGGAGAGCCCAATTTCATCCGGGGACGCGGGATGGGCTGGGCACGGGAAGGGGGACCGCGCAGGAAGGGCCTTCAGGCAATCTCCCGTAACCCATGTTCCCATCTGGATAGTTCCGCACGGTGCGTCCTGCCTCACGCAGCATCGGCTTGGCAAAATGCGGTTTTGCCAAGCCCGCCAAATTGCTGATCTAAAGAGGCTAGCACGTTGGCGGGCCATACATGGCCCGCTTCGGCCGCTGCCTGGCCAAGGTGGTGTTTCACAGATTACCTTCTGTTTTTACAGGTAATATTTATGTTTCACCGCGCAGCGCCCTCTCACTAAAATTCCGCGCCAAGCGGGGCGCACACAATTTTTATTCACCTATTGCATATAGTTATTTTAGGCGTATATTTCATTATAAGCGTATGCCCATAACGTTTGGGGGACCAGATTGGTCAGGCCACGCAAATGCCGTTTGGTGACCACCGCGCCCAAGGTGGACTACTTCAAGCCTCGGGGCGTGCCTCTGCGGGAACTGGCCGAGGTCAGGCTCTCCGTGGAGGAATTGGAGGCCCTGCGCCTAGTGGAGATCGAGAACCTGGAGCATGAGAAGGCCGCGGCCTTGATGAATATCTCCCGCCAGACCTTCGGCAGGGTGTTGTCCGCCGCCCGGCAGGCGGTGGCCCGGGCGGTGGTCCTGGGCCAGGCCCTGCGCATCGAGGGCGGCGACTATGCGCTCAAGCAAGCCCCACAATGGGCACCACGGGCTGAACTGGCCCCAGATCAGCCGCAGGTGGGTCTCGGCCCTGGCGGGCCAGCGGCGGACAGTCCCCAAACAGAGGAGCGGAAAATGGCCAAGATCGCGGTGAGCAGCGAAGGTCCGACCTTGGACGATCTGGTGGACCCCCGCTTTGGCCGGGCGGGCGGCTTCGTGCTGGTGGACACCAGCACCATGGAATCCAGCTACCTGGACAACGGAATCTCCCAGACTCGCGCCCAGGGCGCTGGCATTCAGGCCGCCGAGGTGGTGGCCGGAGCCGGGGCCACGGTGGTGCTCACGGGCTATGTGGGCCCCAAGGCCTTTCAGGCCTTGCGGGCGGCGGGCATCCAGGTGGTGCAGGACCTGGAAGGCCTCACCATCCGCCAGGCCGTGGAGAAGTTTCAGAGCGGACGACTCAAGCCCGCCCAAGGCCCCAACCGCGAAGGGCGGCGCGCGTGAACCTGGCCGTGGCCAGCGGCAAGGGCGGCACGGGCAAGACCACGGTGGCGGCCTCCCTGGCCAAGGTGTGGGGCTCCGCCGTGGTGGCCGTGGATTTGGACGTGGAGGAGCCCAATCTGCACCTCTTTCTGCGGCCGGATATCACTGGCAGCGAACGCGCCCTAATGCAGATCCCCCAGTTGGATGAGTCCCTCTGCGATGCCTGTGGGGCCTGCGCCGAGCTTTGCCAGTTCAAGGCCGTCAGCCTGCTGGGCAAGGTGCTGCTCATCTTCCCGGATATGTGCCACGGCTGCGGCGGATGCCTGGCGGTCTGCCCTCGCCAGGCGCTAAGCGCTTCATCCAGGGAGTTGGGGGAGGTTAGCTGGGGGCACTCCCGCCAGACTGGTTTCCTCATGGGTCGCTTGCGCGTGGGCGAGGCCATGAGCCCGCCCCTGATGCGGGCGGTGCACGCACGCTTGCGGATCATGCTGGGGCAGGCGCCCGCCGACGTCATCGTGGACGCTCCGCCGGGAGTGAGCTGTCCGGCCCTCAACGCGGTCATGGGCAGCGACGCCATCCTGCTGGTCACAGAACCCACCCCCTTTGGTCTGTACGACCTGAGGCTGGCCCACCAGGCCTTCGCTCCCCTGGGCAAGCCCCTGGGGGTGGTGATCAACCGGGCCGGCCTGGGCGATAGCGGCGTGCAGGAATTCTGCCGGCGCCAGAACCTGCCGGTGCTCTGCGAAATACCCTTTGAGCGCCAGGCAGCCGAGGCCTACTCGCGGGGCCAGGTTCTAGCCGAGGCCTCACCAGCCTGGAGGGAGCTGTTCCTGGAGCTGGCGACCAAGGCGCGAGCCTTGGCCCAGCCGGCCGGCGCCGGTCTGGAGGCCGCCCATGCCTGAGATACTGGTCATCAGCGGCAAGGGCGGCACGGGCAAGACCTCCCTGACCGGGGCCTTCGCCCACCTGGCCCGCAATGCCGTCATCTGCGACCTGGACGTGGACGCCCCGGATTTGCATCTGCTGCTGCAACCTCAGCCCCAGCGGACCGAGGATTTCCATTCCGGCAACCAGGCGGTGATAAACCAGGACTTGTGCAGCGATTGCGGCCTGTGCCTGGAGATGTGCCGTTACCAGGCCATCAGCCGCCAGGAGCAAGGTCTGGCCGTGGATGGGCGCCGCTGCGAGGGCTGCAAGGTCTGCGTGCATTTCTGCCCCGCCCAGGCCATAGACTTTCCCGTCAAACACTGCGGCCGCTGGTATGTCTCCCAGACCAGGTTCGGCCCCATGGTGCACGCCCAGCTTTTCCCCGGCCAAGAGAACTCGGGACGGCTGGTGGCTCTTCTGCGCCAACAGGCCAAGGCATTGGCCCAGAGCCAGGGGCGGGACCTCATCATCTGCGATGGCACGCCGGGCATCGGTTGCCCGGTTATCAGCTCGCTCAGCGGGGTTGACCTGGCGGTGGCGGTGACCGAGCCCACGCCCTCGGGCCGGCACGATCTGGAGCGGGTGGTGGAGTTGTGCGGCCATTTCCGGGTGCCGGCGGC
>JAKAGJ010000147.1 GCA_021815655.1 Deltaproteobacteria bacterium
CCTGTTTGACAACTACACCTAGCCCCAATCACCACTTGACAGCCCTCCCGGGCTGACGGATATTCTTGTTTATCCAGGGTCAAGAAGATCCTCCCCGGCCGGAAGGCCCGGCGCCCCAAGCGCCAGCGCCCAAAAACGCCTAGAAATCGTACGGTCAGAAGGCCGCCAAGGGCGCCTGTATTAGGCGCTGGGCGGTCGTGGCTTTTGCTGGCCACGGCCCAGGTCTATCAACCGCACCGTGAGGAGGATTGCATGAAACGCCTAGTTTTGGCTGCTCTGCTGACCGGCGCCTGGCTGGTCGGCGCCCAACCCGCCCTGGCCCACTTCGGCATGATTATCCCTGATCGCCCGCTGGTGGAAAAAGAAGACCCCAAGACCATCAACCTGCAATTTCGCTTCTGGCACCCCATGGAAAACCAGGGCCTGGAACTGGGCAAACCCCAGGAGGCCGGCTATATGCTGGGCGGACAGAAGCACGATCTCCTGGCCAGCCTCAAGGAGGTAAAGGTTCAGGGGCACGCCACCTGGGCGGCCAGCCTGCCTATCAAGAAGCCCGGAGACTACATCTTCTATATGACCCCGCCTCCTTACTTTGAGCCCGCCGAGGACAAGTTCATCATCCATTACACCAAGACCGTGGTGGGGGTGCTGAACAAGCAGGAGGGATGGGACAACCCGGTGGGGCAAAAGATGGAGATCATTCCCGTTACCCGCCCCTATGGCCTCTACGCCGGCAATACCTTCAGCGGCCAGGTGCTGTTCAAGGGCAAGCCCCTGGCCAACAGCGAGGTGGAGGTGGAATTTTTCAACGCCGACGGCAAGCGCAAGGCCCCCGGCGAGGCCTATGTCGCCCAGGTGGTCAAGACCGATGCCAACGGCTTGTTTACCTGGGGTCTGCCCTGGCCGGGGTGGTGGGGCTTCGCGGCCCTGACCGAGGACACCCAGACCATGAAGAAGGACGGCAAAGACAAGAAGGTGGAACTGGGCGGCGTGCTGTGGGTCTACGCGCACGGACAAAATTGATCTGATACACCACGGCCAGGCCCCGCGCGGGCCTGGCCGGGGAGAACGACATGCATATCTCGGAGGGAGTTCTGGGGGGACCGGTGCTGGCCGCCGGCGCGGCCTTGACTCTGGCCGGCCTGGCGGTGGGCCTCAAAAAGATGGACTTCGACCGTCTTCCCCAGGTAGCCATAATGTCGGCGGCCTTCTTTGTGGCCTCGCTGGTCAACGTGCCCATAGGCCCGGTCAAGGAACACTTGATACTTAACGGCCTGTTGGGTCTGCTGCTGGGCTGGGCCACCTTCCCGGCCCTGTTCGTGGCCCTGGCCCTGCAAGGCGTGCTGTTCCAGTTTGGGGGCTTGACCACCCTGGGGGTGAATACCTTCAACATGGCCCTGCCTGGCGTGCTGTGCTACCTGCTACTGGGGCGTCTGGCCCGCAACGGCGGTCGGCGCTTGCCCCTGCTGGCCGGTTTTCTGTGCGGGTTCCTGTCGGTGGGCGGTTCGGCGCTCTTGGTGGCCTTGAGCCTGGCCACGGCCGGAGAGGAATTCCTGGTAGTAGCCCGGCTGGTGGTGGTGGCCCATATTCCGGTTATGGTCATAGAGGGGGTTGTCACCGCCTCCATGGTGGGGTTCCTGCGGCGGGTGCGTCCGGCCATGCTGGGCATGGTCCAACAGTCTTAACTATCTGAGGCAATAGATTAAAATGCATATTTACCATAGGTTTTGGCCCCGGCTGCGCGGTGCGGCCTGGCCGCTGCTCCTGGCTTTGGGCTTGGTGTTGGGGCTGGCCCATCCCAGCCTGGCCCACAAGGTAAACGTCTACGCCTATGCCGAGGGCGACCAGGTAAAGGGCGAGGGCTATTTCCCCGGCGGTGACAAGGCCCAGGACTCCCTGGTGGAACTTCTTGACGGTCAGGGCAAATTGCTGGGCTCCACCCACACCGACAGCAAGGGCGAGTTCAGCCTGGCGGTGCCGGCGGGGGCCATGCCGCCCCTTAAGGTGGTGCTCAAGGCCAGCATGGGTCACCAGGGCGACTACACCCTGGGTTGGGGGGACCGCCAGGCCATGGACACCGCGCCGCAGCAGCCCGTGCAACCTGTTCCCGACCCCAGCCCGGCGGCGGAGGCTCCCGCAGCCAGCCAAGGGGAACTGGAGCAGCGCCTGGGACACCTGCTGGACGCCAAGCTGGAGCCTTTAACCGCCCAGATCGCCAAGATGAACGCCGACCGGGGCGTCAGCGTGCATGACGTGGTGGCCGGGTTGGGGTACATTCTGGGGCTCATGGGGCTGGCCGCCTACCTCAAGGCCCGGCGCTAGGCCAACAGGCCCGCCGGCCGCCACCGGGGTGACGGCGGGCCGACACTTTATCCAACCCACACGCGGGGCCCCAAGGTGCACCTGGAAACCTTTGCCCACGGCCACTCCCCCCTGCACCGTCTGGACCCCCGGGCCAAGCTGGCGGCGGCCCTGGCCTTCAGCCTGCTGCTGGCCCTGGCCCGGGCCTGGCCTCTGCTGTGGGCGGGTCTGGGGGTGGGCCTCTTGACGGTGGGGGTGGCCCGTCTGCCGCTGGTGGAACTGGCCAAGCGGTTGCTGGCCGTCAATCTTTTCATAGCCATGCTGTGGCTGCTCCTTCCCTGGCAAGTGGTGGACTCCCCGGGCTGGCTGGGGCTGGGCCTGGCCTATCATCCCCATGGCCTGGATATGGCCCTGGCCATCACCCTCAAGAGCAACGCCCTGGTGCTGGTATTGATGGCCCTGGTGGCCACCAGCCCCATCAACCAGGTGTTCCACGCCCTGGCCCACTGGCGGGCGCCAGTAAAGCTCTTGCATCTTTTTTTCTTTTTTTATAGATACCTGCATGTGCTGCACCGTGAGTACCACCGCCTGGACTGGGGACTGAAGGCCAGGGGGTTCTCCCCGGGCAGCAACTGGCGCACCTATCGCACCTATGCCCACGTCAGCGGCATGCTTTTGGTGCGCTCCTACGACCGGGCGGAAAGGGTCTACCAGGCCATGCTCTGCCGGGGATTCAGCGGCACCTACTGGGTGCTGGACCATTTCGCCTGGCAACGCCGCGACACCTGGTTCCTGGCGGTGTGGTCGCTGCTGCTGCTGGGCCTTTTTGCCCTGGGGAGGACCCTGGCCTGATGGAACTCCTACGCCTGACGGGGATACACTTCGCCTACCCCCAGCGTCCGCCGATCTTTCAGGGGCTGGACTTCAGCCTGGAGCAGGGCGAACGCATCGGCATACTGGGCCCCAATGGCGCCGGCAAGTCCACCCTGTTTCTTTTGGTGATGGGACTGCTCAAACCCCAAAAGGGTGAGGTCTGGGCCTTGGGCGCAGCGAGGAAGAGGGAGAAAGAATTCCAGGAGGTGCGCACCAGCCTGGGCTTCTGCTTCCAAGACCCGGACGACCAGCTATTTTCGCCCACGGTGCTGGAGGACGTGGCCTTCGGTCCCCTGAACCAGGGGCGGGACAAATACCAGGTCCGCCTCCTGGTGGCCGATACTCTGCAAAAGCTGGGCCTGGGCGGCTTCGAGGATCGCGTTACCTACCACCTCAGCGGCGGCGAGAAACGGCTGGTATCCCTGGCCACGGTGCTGGCCATGGACCCCCAGGTGCTGCTCCTGGATGAGCCCACCGCCGGCCTGGACCCCGACACTGAGGCCCGCCTGGAGCAGGTGCTGGCCAACTCTGGCAAGTCCTGGGCCATCATCTCCCACGATCACGGCTTTTTGCGGCGCAACTGCACCAGGCTCTTGCGCCTGCAAGCAGGGCGGCTGCTGCCGGCCAGCTAAGGCACACGGCTAACCCAGCGAACATCCTAAAAAAGCTTGAGAGGCCTGGCCCGTGCGTTGTAATATGGGGCCACGGAGCCAGGCCATGCCCCAAAAAAACAATAATAACAATATGATGGCTGACGTAGGCCCGGTCAATGCCCTGTTGGCGGCCATGGCCCCGGTGCTGGGGCGCCGGGGCGGACCCCATACCAAGCAGGTGCGCAACCTGCTGGCCAAGGTGCTGCCGGTGTTGGGAGCCAAGGCCGGCGGGCTGTGCCTGTGGGAGGCTGATGGCCGCCTGATCTTCAGCCCCAGCCGGGGCTTGAGCCACGAGGCCGGCAGCCACCTGCGCCGCCTGGCCCAGTCGGCGCCGCCCCACCTCAAGCCCTGGCTGGACCGCCTGGGCTGCCAGACCCTGGCCACCGGGGAAGGCCTGGAATCGGCCTGGCCGGCCCTCAACCGCCTGTTGGAGCTTTTGGACCCCAGCCTGGTCCGTTACCTGTGCCCTCTGGGCTGGGAGGGGGGCCACGGCCTGTTCTTCCTGGTCTGGCGCCAAGACCCGGGCTGGTCCCCGGCCCTGGTGCAGGCCTTGCGGGGCTGTTTGTCCCTGGCCCTGGACAACATCCTGCTGCAACGCCAGGCCGAGACCCACCTGGTGGACTACCAGCGCATCTTCATGAATTCCCAGGACATGGTTTATCTTTCCTCGCGGGAGGGGCGCTGGCAGCGGGTCAATCCCGCCGGGGTGCGCATGCTGGGTTTCGACAGCGAGGCCCAGCTACTGGCGGTGCCCGACTCGGCCCGCCTGGCCTACATGCGCCCCGGCGACCGCCAGGCCTTCACCACGGCCATTGAGAAGGACGGCTTCGTCAAGGACTACGAGGTCACCTTCAAGCGCAAGAACGGCACGCCCCTGGAGGTAAGCATCACCAGCCAGGTGCGGCGTGGGCAGAACGGCGAGGTCTTGGGCTATGAGGGCATAATAAAGGACATAACCCACCGCAAATGGGGTGAGGCCCAGGCCGAGAGGCAGCGCTGGCTGGTGGAGGCCATTCTGGAGGCCATGCCCGTGGCCGTTTTCGTGGTGGACAATCAGCACCGGGTGATCCACTGGAACCGGGCCTGTAGCCAGCTTACCGGGGTGGCCAAGGCGCAAATGCTGGGCACCACCCATGTCTGGAAGGTTTTCAACCGGCCGCCGGGCATCTCCCTGGCCGACCTGGTGGTGGAGGACGACTGGCAGCGGCTCCTGCGCTTCTACAGCCAGGAACGCCTGCGCCGCTCCAGCCTCTCGCCCGATGCCTGGGAGGCGGAGTTGCGCCTGGAGGTGGGAGGCAGTCTCAAGCACTTGTTCATCATGGCCGCCGCCTTGCGCGACCCCCAGGGGGAGATGAAGGGCGCCGTGGAGGCCATCCTGGACATGACCAGTATCAAGACCCTGGAGAGCCAGCTGGCCGAGAGCGAGTCCCTGTACCGCAGCCTGGTGGAGGCTTATCGCGAGGGCATCGCCCTGCACGACGGCCGGCGCTTCGTTTTCGCCAACCGCCCCTTCCTGGAAATGTTCGGGCTACCCAACCTGGAAATGGCCCCAGCAGACCTGCTGGAATTGATGGCTCCGGCCAGCCGGCGGGGTTATCTGCAATGGAGCCGGGACCTGGCCGGCCAAGGGGTCTCACCGCTCCTGGAAGGCCAGGGCCTAAGGGGCGAGACGGTCTTCGACCTGGAGATGAACACCGCGCCGGCCTATTACCAGGGGCGTCGGGCCATGCTTTTCACGGTGCGCGACGTAACCTACCGCAAGAGCATGGAGGAGAAGCTGATCCGCTCCGAGCGCCTGGCGGCCACGGGCAAGCTGGCCTTTGACATCGCCCACGAGGTGAACAACCCCCTGGGGGGCATCCTGACCTACGCCCACTTGCTGGCCGAGGACCTGGGGGAGGCCAGTCCGCTCTTGCCCACGGCCCAGAAGATCATCAAACTCACCGACCGCTGCAAGATCATCGTGCGCGGCCTCTTGGACTTCGCCCGCCAGGACGCCCCCGACCGCGAGGCCGTGGACCTGAACCAGCTCATGGGCGAGATGCTCTCCCTCATCGAGGGGCATATCATCATGCGCGGGGTGGAGGTGGTCCAGAACCTGGAGGCGGGACTGCCCCTGTTCTACGGCCAGAGGGTCAAGCTGGAGCAGGTCTTTTTGAACATGGTGGTCAACGCCGCCGAGGCCATGGAGGGCAAGGGGGTCTTGAGGCTGTCCACCAGCCTGGACCGCCAGGCCGGGCGGGTGCGCATCAGCTTCGCGGACAACGGCCCCGGCATGACCGAGGACGTGCTGCGCCATCTCTTCGAGCCCTTCTTCACCACCAAGGCCCGGGGTCGGGGCACCGGATTGGGTCTGGCCATCAGCTTCGGCATCGTCAAGCAGCACGAGGGGGACATAGAGGTGAGCACGGCCCTGGGGCAGGG
>JAKAGJ010000148.1 GCA_021815655.1 Deltaproteobacteria bacterium
TCCGATCTGCCCACCCGGCAACCGCCCCTCACTGGCGCAGATGGGACTCCTTCTGATTGGTGGGGTTGCGATGCACTTTGCAAAGCTCGCCGCCCAGGCAATCGAAGGCCGGCGAGGTGTAGACCATGGAGCCGTCCAGGAAGTAGACCCAGTGGGCGTCGGCCTTGGCGTGGGTCCAGGCGATCTCCGCCAGCCCCAGGGTGGCCGCGTCGGTGATGAAGCGCGGGATGCCCTCACTGGGGCACATGGGCGTGTCGGGCACCATCTGGTACTGCCAGATCTCGTAGTCGCTGTCGTGCCCCTTGAAGCGCACGTACTCCACCTTCTCGGGCTCGCCGATGGCGCGGGTCACCTGGGGCTTGCTCATGCCCACCTGCAACTTGGCGAACTGCTCCTTGGCCGGCGCCACACAGCCGGCGGCCAAGGCCAAACCCAAGATCACAAACGCGGCCAAGACTTTCCTGTACATGTCAAAAGCTCCTTGCAAGGTTCAACTACGACCGGTCTGCGCCGCCACCCCTTTGGACAGCGACGCCCGCACCGCGATCAGTTCCGCCACGATGCTGATGGCTATTTCCTCGGGCGTCTCGGCGCCGATGGCCAGACCAATGGGCGAGTGCACCGTGGCCAGACGCTCCGGGCCGAAGCCTTCCTCCTCCAGGGCCTGGTAGATCAACTGGCGCTTGCGCCGCGATCCGATCATGCCCACGTAGGCCGCCGGCTGGTTCAGGGCCTGGGCCAGCACCTCCTTGTCATGCAGGTGCCCCCGGGTAACGATGACCAGATAGGATTGGTCATCAAGGTTCAGGCCTTGAAAAACTCTGTCAAAGCCCCTCACCAAGACCTGGTCGGCCATGGCGAAACGCCCGGGGCCGGCGAACTCGGGGCGGTCGTCGATCACCACCAGGCCAAAACCCGCCATTTTCACCAGCGGGGCCAGGCACAATGAGATGTGCCCTCCTCCACATATATATACCACCGGTTGATTGAATATGGGCTCGAGAAAATAAAATTCCCGCTGGGGCGCCCCGGGTGGGCCGGTCCAGAGCCAGGGTTGGGTCTTTCCGGGCATGGCCTCGATATCCCTTAGCAATTCCCCGGGTATTATCGCCGGGTCCTGGGCCGCCCCCGGCCACAGCAGCCGCCCTGCCCGCCAAAGAAATTTGCGCCCGGCCTGGCCCCGCACCGGCCCCGGCCGCAGCCAGGTGGCCATCAAGACCGCCTCGGCCTGGGCGGAGCAGGCGGCGGCCTGGCTGGCCTGCCGCCAGAAGTCCAGGGCCTGGTGGTCGTCCGGCAGCAGGGGCTCCAGATAGACCTGCAAGCGGCCGCCGCAGATCATCTCGCTTTGGGCGGCGTCGGCGCCGGAAAGGTGAAAATCCAGGAGCTCGGCCCGCCCCTGCTCCAGGGCCAAGCCGGCGGCCTCAATCACCTGGGCCTCCAGGAGCCCGCCGCCTATGGTGCCCCAGATGGCGCCGCCCTCGAGCACCAGGAAGCTGGTGCCCAGGGAGCGCGGCGCCGAGCCCAACTGGGCCACGATGGTGGCCCGGCACAGGCGTCGCCCGGCGGCCAGTTCCTGCTGAATTGTGCTGAATAGTTCGCGCATGCCCGATTTATACCGGCCGGCGCGGCGGCGCGCCAGCTTGGCGGGGCTAGCCCCGGGGCGGCCGCACCACCATCACCGAACAAGTGGCCCTACGCACCACCTTGGCGGCCACGGAACCGAAGAAAACCTCGGCCAGACCCGAGAGCCCGGTGGCGCCCACCACCAAGAGGTCCACCCCCCGCTGGCTCACCAGGTTCAAGAGCTCGCGGCTGGGATCACCCTCCAGCACCACGGCCTCGGCGGGCACGCCCTGGGTTTTTCCCAAGTAGGCGCTGTTCAGCTCGCGCTGGGCCGAATCGGAGAGGTCCTGGCGCAGTTGGATGGTCATCTGGTTGACCGTTAGATCGTCCAGCAGGGGGCTGGGGGTGATGAGCGGCGGTATCACGTGGGCCACCAGGAGCTTGGCCCCGCACTGCCGGGCCAGCCCCAGGGCGATGTCAAAGGCGGCCAAGGCCCCGGGCGAGAAATCGGTGGCCACGGCGATGAGCTTATAGTCCATGACCGGCTCCTTTGGGGGGCCGCCCGGCGCCGCCGCCTAGGGCTTGGGCGCGCTGGTCAGCAGGAACTTGAGGTCGTCGTCAAAGAAGTTCAGCCCGGCGCCGGCGAAGAAGCTGGCGCGGTCGTCCTCGCTGATGAAATCGTCGACACCGGCGGTGACGTAGAAATACTTCCAGAACTTGTAGTCCGCGGCCGCCTTGAGGTGGGGGCGGGTATCCACCCGGAAGTCGTTGGCCTCCAGGGTCAGCGTCATCTGGTCCTGGAGCAGGTGGTAGTCAAAGCCAAAGCCGCCCTTGGAGGCCAAGAGGCCGGCGCGCAGGGTCAGGTCGTGGTAGCGCTTGCCGATCTGGGCGTTGAACTTCAGCTCGTCCTTGTCCCAGGTGGTGGTCTTGACCCGCACCTGGCTGCTGGTGCCGTTGGCGTAGGTGGTGGTCAGCGTCTCGCGGTCGCTGCGCGTGCCCATGGGGTCGTCCACCACGCCCAGCAGGTAGAACTTGTCGTCCTTGGGTTGCAGACGCAGGTTCAGGGTGCTCTTCATGGCCGACTCGCGGAACATGTATTCGCCGCGGTAATCCACGTACACCCGCCAGGCGTCGCCCCGGGAAATGTAGTCGTTGATGCCGGAGAGGGCCTCGTCGATCTTGGTCACGGTGGTGTCGTCATTGACCAGGCGGCCGATGGTGCCCTTGCCGTCGTCGATCTTCTTGGAGATTTGCTTGAGCGAGGCCAGGGTGGAGTTGAGGTCGTCCACGGTCTTGCGCTCGTTGACCAGGGCGCCGATGGAGCCGTCGCCGCGGTCTATTTTCTCCACCACCGAGGTCAGCCCGGTGATGGTGCGGTTGAGCTGGCTGCTCACCACCTGGAAGTTCTTGATGGTCTGGTCCAGGGCCTGCTTGTTGTCGCGGCTGAGCTGGCTCAAATCGCCGGTGAACTGATCCAGGTTCACCACCACGCGGTTGAGGCGATCCTGGTTGTCGGCCACCACCACCTTAAGCGCCGCGGTCAGTTCGCGGATGTTGGCCAGGGACTCCTTGATGTTCTCCTGGCTGGTGGGCGAGGCCAGGCTGACCCGCAGGGAGGCGGTGATGTCCTTCAGGTCGTCGGCGATGTAGCCCACCTTGGCCATCACCTGGTCGAGGTCGGTGGGCACCTTGGCCTTGGGTATCTCGGCGCCGGGCTTCAAGGCCGGCACCCCGGGGCTGCCGGCGTCCACGGCCACGTATTTGTCGCCCAGCACGCCGCGGGTGCGGATGAGCACCACGCTGTCGCCGGGCAACTGCACGTCGGGATGGATGCGCAGGGTGATGCGGGCCCGGCCCTTGTCCAGCTCGATCTTGTCCACGGTGCCGATCTGGATGCCCGCCATCTCCACGGGGGCGTTCTTTTTCAGCCCGGTGGCGCTGTCGAACAGGCCCCAGACCTCGTAGCCCTTGGGCTCGCCGAACTGTATCTTGCCCAGGCGCAGGGTCATGAAGGCCAGCAGGGCCAGGGCCACCATCACGAAGACGCCCACCTTGGCTTCTGTGGAAAAACCGGCCATGCTTGCTCCGTTAGGCTGCCATTAGCTAGTCAGTATACCCCATACCCGACGCGCGATTCAAAGCACCTCTATGGGCCCTTCGGCCCGGCCGTGAATGAACTGCTGCACCACCGGGTCCTGGTTCTGTCGCAGGCCGTCGGGGCTGCCGCTGGCGATTATGCGCCCCTGGTACAACATGGCGATGTTGTGGGCGATGCGGTAAGCCCCGGCCAGGTCGTGGCTGATGACCACGGCGGTGATCTTCAGGCGCTCCTGGGTGTCCTTGATAAGGCGGTTGATGGCGTCGGTCAACAAAGGGTCCAGGCCGGTAGTGGGTTCGTCGTAGAGGATGATCTCCGGCTCCAGCGCGATGGCCCGTGCCAGGCCGGCGCGCTTGCGCATGCCGCCGGAGAGCTGGCTGGGCAGCTTTTCCTCGGCGCCGGTGAGGCCCACCAGGGCCAGCTTCTCGGCCACCGCCCGCTTGATCTCCTTTTCGCTGAGCCTGGTGTGCTCGCGCAGGGGGAAGGCCACGTTGTCGCCCACGTTCATGGAGTCGAACAGGGCCGCGTCCTGGAAGAGCATGCCAAAGCTCTTGCGCACCTGGTTCAGTTCGCGGTCGTCCATCTGGGTGATGTCCTGGCCGCCCACCAGCACCTGGCCCCGGTCGGGCTTTATCAGCCCGATCATGTGCTTGAGCACCACGCTCTTGCCGCCGCCGGAGCGGCCGATAATGACCGTGGTCTGGCCGCGGGGAACCGCCAAGCTCAGCCCATCCAACACCTTCTGCTTGCCGAAGGATTTGTGGATGTCTATGAGCTCGATGATGTTGTCCAAGGTACTTTCCCGCGCTTAAGAAGGCCCGCCGCCTGCTAGAACATGATCGCCGTGAGCACGTAGTCAAAGGCCAGGATCAACACGCTGGCCAGCACCACGGCCTCGGTGGTGGCCCGGCCCACGCCCTCGGCGCCGCCGTGGGTGTAGAAGCCCTTGTAGCAGCCCACCAGGGACAGGATCAGGCCGAAGAAGGCGGCCTTTATCAGGCCCATGCTGATGTCGGATATCTCCATGTACTCGATGATCTTGGCCACGAAGATGCCGGCGTTGATGCCCAAGAGGTGCACGCCCACGATGTAGCCGCCCACGATGCCCACGTAGTCGGCCACGATGGTCAAGACCGGCAGCATGATGATGGAGGCCAGGATGCGCGGCAGCACCAGGTACTGCACCGGGTTTACGGCCATGACGTAGAGGGCGTCCACCTGCTCGGTGACGCGCATGGTGCCCAGCTCGGCGGCCATGGCGCTGCCGGCCCGTCCGGTGACCATCAGGCAGGTGAGCACCGGCCCCAGCTCGCGGGTGAGCGCCAGGGCCACGGTGGAGCCCACCAGGCTCTCGGCGCCGAAGAGCGAAAATCCGTGATAGCTCTGCAAGGCAAAGACGGCCCCGGTGAAGGCGCCGGTGAGGATCACCACGTTGATGGACTTGATGCCCACGAATTCCATCTGCTTGAAGATCAGGCGCAGGCGCCAGGGCGGACGCAGGAGCCACAGGAAGGCCTGCACCAGGAGCAGCAGGATCTCCCCGGTTTCCGCCAAGCCGTTCAGGCAGGCCCGGCCCAGCGATTCTATGGGCGCTATCCAGCGCAATGAGGCTCCCTGTCGCCGTCTGGGGGACGTATCCGCCCGACTGGCCCCAAGGCCGGGGCTCTAAAGTTTTGGCGCCGTGCCGCTAGCTCCCGGCCAGGCCGATGGGGGCGGACCGGGCTTAAAGACTTATTTCACTATAGTGAGCACCGGCCAAGGCGTCAAGGAACGAAGATTTCGGCGGCTTAGGCTGGCAAGTGTTGACGAAGGCCTTGGCGATTGCTAGGTTTAGACCTGCCGGGGGGTGTCCTTGGTGGCTGAGAGTTCCGCGGGACGCGCGCGGGGCAACCCCTAGAACCTGATCCGGGTAATGCCGGCGAAGGGAACGGCTGGTGCCCACAGACCGACAGGGTCCCTGACCACCGGCCGTCCCAGCCCCACAAAGGCGGACGGCCTCGGTTTTTCCGGGCCGGCCCAGCAGCAGGGAGGCCAGGGTGGCGTCAGCCCGCGTGATGGTCATCGCCGGCTCAGACTCCGGAGGCGGGGCGGGCGTGCAGGCCGACCTTTTGGCCGTGGCCGCCCTGGGGGGCCGGGCCAGCACCGTGGTCACGGCGCTCACCGCCCAGAACAGCCTGGGCGTGACCGGGGTGTGGCCTGTGCCCCTGGAGTTCGTGGCCGCCCAGTTCCGGGCCGTGGCCGGCGATATCGGCCTGGACGCGGTCAAGACCGGCATGCTGCCCACGGCGGCCCATGTGGATTTGGTGGCCGAGCTCTTGGCCGAGTTGCCGTCCCGCTTGGGCGCGCCCCTGGTGGTGGACCCGGTGCTGGCCGCCAGCACCGGCCAGGGCCTCATGGAGCCGGCGGCGCTGGCGGCCCTGCGCGCGCGCCTGTTGCCCCTGGCCAGCCTGGTCACCCCCAACCTGGCCGAGGCCCAGGCGCTGACCGGGCTCACGGTGCGCGAGCCAGCGGACATGGCCGCGGCCGCCCGCGCCCTGGTGGAGATGGGGGCTGGAGCCGCCCTGGTCAAGGGCGGGCACCTGGCGGGC